>JADFCT010000139.1 GCA_017161665.1 Candidatus Sumerlaeota bacterium | reverse complement strand
CGCCGCCAGATAACGATAGAAATTCAATTGATGGGCGTCGATGTCGTTGCGAAGATAGTAAATGACAACGGGCGCAAGCCCCCAGGCCACGCTGGAGCCGGTCAGGCATGCCGCCGCGATCAGAATTTTCTGAAGAGGGAGCGTGTGGCGCGAAGCCGCCGCGGGAGGATTGGTTTTTAGCGCCATGTTTTTCTGTCTCTGAGCGCCCTCGCCAGGTCCGGCGCTCCGCAAATGGTAAATTCCAGAATTCGTTCCAGGAAAATGCGTCCGCCGTCGGCGCTCGTCGCCAGACGGTCGTTGATCTGTCGGGTGATCTGTTCCTCGCTGGTGCCAGCCCGTCGCGCGTCATCCACGAGGCGCCGTTCCAATTCGGCCTGCGCCCAGGCGCCGGCTGTTTCCAATCCCTCAAACGTCGGGCTGTCGGGCAATCCGGCGACGGTGTATTTGCCTTCCGTGTTCGGCAGGATGCGCGCCGTTCGGTTGACGCGGACACGACTCGTGACGGCGCCGATGGCGTTGGCCACGTCCGCGTCCTCCGGAACGATCAGCGACGTTTCCAAAGGGCGCGCCGCGTCAGCCAAAAAATGCGCTGCCGGAGCGCCCAGGCCGATAATGGGATGACGCAGGCGAATTGATACCGTCATCGGGTGATCTTCCGAATGTGTCAGCCAGTGGTCAAGGAGACTTTGACAGGTTTCGCAACCGTTGAAGGCCTGATCCACGCCCGCGGCTTCAAACTGTTTACGCAGAATTTCCACCGTCAGGCGGCGGGATACGATCTCACGAATCCGCTGCGCCAATTCCCGGGCGCTCCGGTTCATCAGCCGCCCCCACAGCGCCATGGAGCGTTCGGCCACGTCCACATTCCACCGTCGGAAATCGCCCAGCACGTGCAGCGCGTCCGTTGGCGTCAAGGCTGCCCGATAAATGGCATGGGTGTCTTCCAAATCTCTGAGATTCAGAAATTTCCAGTGCGAGACTTCGAGGCGGTCCGCCAGCTGGGCGATGGACATAGGCCCATCGCCCAGGATTTCAATCATCCGTTTTTCCCGATCCGTGTGTTCGGCGGGGGCCGTCTGTTTGGCGCGGGCGACGATTTCCATGGGAGCCGAATCGGCTATAAAATCCCTCCACCGGGATTCCAGGTATGTCAGGGCGTGGCTCAGGCCTTCCCCCTCTTCCGCCAGCCGGGCGAAAGGCATCACCCGACGGGGGCCGATCACGAGTTCCTCCCCGCGCCAATGCACGCGACTGTCGCCTCCGAGGCCGACGGCCCGCATGTCCAGCGCCTGGACATGGGTGCGCCATCCCCCGACCGACGCGCCCTCCTCGCACAGTTGAACCCGATCATTCGTCAGGCGGGCAATGTCCGAAGTGGTCCCGCCCATGTCCACGACGATGGCGTCCGGCGCGCCCGTCAAGCGTCGCGCGCCGGCCACGCTGGCGGCGGGGCCGGAAAGAATCGTTTCCACCGGCCGCTCCCGGGCCAGCGATTCGCTCATCAACATGCCGTCGCCTTTGACGACCATGATGGGCGCCCCGATTCCCAAGTCCGAAAGGGAACGGCGCGCGTCGTCGAGGAAACATTCCAGCAGTGGCATGATGCGGGCGTTGAGGACGGCTGTTTCCGCTCGGGTCCGGAAGTTGAGTCGTCCCGACAACTCATGCCCGCACGTCACCGGTTTGCCGGTGGCGAAACGGATGATTTCCCGTGCCCGCAATTCATGGGCCGGATTGGCCGCCGCTCCGAAACCGGAGACGGCAAAGGCCTCCACCCCCCGGGTCACGATCATTTCCGTGGCCAGGCTGCGAATTTGATCCTCGTCGATGGCCTCCAGTTCCCGACCGTCCACGTCCAGTCGCCCGCGCAAGGGCGCCGTGGGCGAATGATCAAAATCGTCGGAGTGGTAGTTCCCGTAAGGCGGAAAGACAAGCAATCCCACGGTCTGGCCCCGTCCTTCGACAATGGCGTTCGTGGCCAGTGTCGTCGAAACGCAGACGAGATCGGCCGCGGCCAGGCGGTCGGGCGCCTTCAGAGCCGCCAGGGCCTGACAAATGCCGATGGTGAAATCCCAGGGCGTCGTGAGGGCTTTGGCCTTGGCCAGGCGGCGCTCTTGTTGGAAATCGTAAATCACGGCATCCGTATAGGTGCCCCCCGCGTCAATGCCGAGGCCGAGGCGGGCCGACGAGGCCTTGGAAGGGATCGCCGCCGACGGGGGCGTGACGATCGCTTCGGGCGCCCCGTCCGATTCCATTTCCGGGACGGGGATCAGTTGGCCCGTCATGGGATCAAAGTCGATGTAATGATAGGGCGGAATGACAGCGATGGCGTCCGAAGCGGATTCGGCGGTTAACAGGGATTCAATCAGATTTGTGCTGCCGGACAGGCGCTCATAACGCAGACCGCATTCCCGGGCCATGGTCTGGGCCAGGTCTTCGTTGCGCGCGTTGGATCCCGATTCGGAACCCGTATCGACATAAGCGACGCGCTGATAGTTCCGCTGCCAGCTGCGCATGAAGTCCAGGATGGTCTCGGCATGGTCGGCGCCGAAACGTTCACGCAGCGCGTCGGGATCGGCAGTGGGCAGGGCTGAGGCGGCGGCCCCTGGCGTCTGGACCGCTCCGGAGGCGAAAGGCATCGCCATGGATTTGACCCAGCCGGCTGAGACATAATACGTGCCGGGGTGTTTTTTGAACTGCTCGCGATAGGCCGCGTCCGAACCCAGAAACATGGCGATGCAGTCCTGCGCATTGGGCAGAACCAAGGGAACCCGTCCGGCTCGAAGCCCCACGGTTCCTCGCCCACAGACTCCATAGGCGACGACGATGCGCGAGACCGTCGGCATTTGAGACGTCTGGTTGATCGCCGTTTGAAGGCGATCGCGCAGTTCATTGGGGCGTTCATGCAGGCCGGCCTCCAAGTATTCCATGGAGTGGGGGAGGCCCAACGTTTCGGCGCAATGGCGTATATCCAGGCGCAGAGCGGCGCAGGCGATCACATGAACAGAGGGTGGGGACGGCGGCATAGGCGATCGACTCAAAAACTCGCAATTCAGCAGGATTCAGTCCGCGGAAAAAAACGGATATTTTAATCGTTTGTGGAGCCGGATGCGACAGGCCCCACACAGCCAGAAGGAATAGGACTCATAGACTTCATCTTCGGCCTCGCGGGGATCCATGCCCTCCATGGCTTTGGCCAGCGCTTCGATTTCATCCACCCAGCTTTTCTTCAAATCCTCCTTCGTTATTTCCGGGGGGGAGGGATCCGCCATCATCTCGATTTTCAGCAAAAACGCCAGTTCCTTCCCGACCAGGACCCGCCCACACCAGTTACAGGTGTGCTTCTCAGGATTCGCCATCGTTCGCCTGCCCTTTCGGGGCCTGGGGCCGCGGATGTCGAACGCGCTTCAGAGCGGCTTCATACTCAAAATCCGGATCCGTCTCGCGGTCATGACACGACAAGCAAGTCACCTCGTCCGGCAGGAGCATGGCGATGGGTGGGGCGCCTTGGCTCTCCGGTTGAAGGGGCAAACCCGCACGGGCCTTCAAAAGCAGATGATCCCGGACATGGTCTTTGCCCGGTCCGTGACAGGCCTCACATTGCACACCGCCCAAGTCGCCCGAACGCTCTGCGGACACAAATCCGCCCAGCCGTCGATAACCGGTCACTGCTCGAGCCAGCTGGAGGTCGTCGTCCGTCTCACCACGTTTGACCAGCGCGTCATACGCGCCGGCATGGGCGGTGGTTCGCCAGTGCTCCCAGGGGCCCGCATGACAGGAACGACACGATTCGGCGCCCATATATGAAATTTTGCGTCCTTGCGCTTCCCGTTGCATCTGAGATAAGGCCCGCGCCTGAACCAGGAGAAAATCATTCAGGAGTTTCTTTAATTCCGGCGACCGTTTGGCTCCTGCGCTGATCGGGAACGGAATCGCCTGGCGCAATTGAAGGCGTGGCGTGGCGTCTCCGGATGCGGACACCTCAAGGCTCAGGTCCAGGCGGCCCAGGGCGCGGCCATACAAACCACTCTCGCCCACAATCCCGCTCGCTTCCCTCGTCGCCGTCGGGGGGCCGAACACGTTCGTCAACACCACATCCGGCTTCAGCCGTTGCGCAATGGCCTGGGCCGCGGTTTTTCCGCCGTCACATAAGACCACCGTTACATCGCATTGGACGCGCATCGCTTCCAGAACCGCCGGGAGTCGGTCGAACATGTTTTCAATACGAACACCCGGCGCCGGACTCCGGCTCAAGGCGTCTTCGGAGAGAGCGCTCCCCGCGCTTCCCGCGATGAATCGCGCGGCGGTGACGCCCGTCACGCCCAGGCGGATTGGCTCGCCAGCCTTCGTTCGCAACTCCAGAATGCGAAATGTGTCAAAGATCGGTTTCCCCTGCGCGTCCACCACATTGGCCGATACCAGAGGGACCCGGTACTGTTTTCGCCAGCGAACGATAGAGTCCACCCCTGCGCTCAGGGCGCCATGGCCCACGTTGATGGCGTCATAGCCGATGGCGGTCAGGGCCATGTACGCGTGAACCAGTCGAATGCGGGCGGGGCGCTCCGCCCCCGGCGTTCCTGTCAGCCCCCCCACGTCCAGCACAATCGTGGCCGGTGTGTCTTTCCGAAATTGGTCGATCAACCACGCCTCGCGGTCCACACCGCCCGGCGCTTCGCTCATGATGCATGAACACGGCTCCAGAGTCCCCAGCCGGTTGCCAGCGTATAGAATGGTCCAATCCGCTTCCGCGCTCCGGCCAATCCCGCTGCACAGGAGGCCCAGGCACAATCCGATCCCAATTCCAGACCAACTCCGCATAAACGCCTCTCCATTTGAAACACTGAAACTCGGCGCGAATTAAACAATGATCGGCGGGAGACATGCAACCGTCATCCCGCCGATTTCGTGATCGCTGAGGCCCCGGATTATTCCACCGTCGGCTGCTCAGGCTTGGTGTGACGGACTTTCTCAAGAGCTGCCTTGAAGTCAAAGTCCGGATCGTCTTGTTTGCTGTGACACGTCACACAGTCCTGCTCCGTGAAGTCTTTCTTCATCGGCGCCGGTCGCACGGTCATCTTCATGTTCGGGAACTTTTCCTGAATCGCCTTGAGCCGTTGATTGACCTGATGCTTGTGTCCCGGTCCGTGACACACTTCGCACTGCACATTGGCCAGATAGTTGGACTTTTCAAATGTCGTAAAGCCCCCCAGTTCCCCCATGCCGGTGACGACACGGGCCAGTTGATCCTTGTCGTCATCCTCGCCGCGCGCCACGAGACGCAGATACGCTTCGGCGTGGGTCGTGCCCGACCAGTGGGCATGTTCGTCGGGGTGACACCGCCGACAAATTTCATGGCCCACATAATTGACCTTCGTGACCTGAGGATCGTAATCGCTCTTGATGGCCCGGCGCTCGCTGCGATACTTGTGCATGAGTTTCGTCATGGAGTCCAGCATGGGGTCGTTCCGGCCGATGGTGATGGCATAGCCGGCGACCATTTTGGGCTTGGTGTCTTTTTGAACAGCCAGGTCCATCCGCCCCAGGGCGCGCCCGTAAATGCCACTGTAACTGACAATGGTCCCCTCGATGACGGCGGGTTGCTGTTCGGGGGGCGCCGGTGGGGTTCGCGCTTCATTGGTCAACAACACGTCGGCGTCCAGTACTTTAGCCAGATATTCGGCTTCAAAAGAGCCGCCGTCGAAGAGAACGACGGACAGATCACATTGCGGCTTCATCTCCGCCAGGGCCGATTCAAGGGCTTGCACATAGTTGATGACGACAGCCTTTTCCACGGGCAGGTTCAATGGGTTCTTGCCCGTCTTGGGGACCATTTTCCGCGTCGCCCGGTCCAGGATCGAATCCAATTTGAGAATCGGCTCATCACGCTGATCCCGCAACGCCATCAGTTCCTTGCTCGCATTCGACATCCGGTTGGGATCGGGGGGACGGGGGATGTACTTCGAAGCCGTGGCGCCGGTAATGCCGATTTTGATTGTCTGGCCGTCGGCCAGTTTCTTTTCAATAATCCGATATTTCGGAAAAAGAGGCGTCTTGCCGTCCACGGCCATGACGTTGGCCGAGACCGCAGGGGCGCCGCTTTCTTTGACATAGTGTGTCACGTATTCCACGCCAAGTCTCAGTTCCCACGCGCCGATATTGATCGCGTCGTACCCCATGGCGACCAATGCCTGATAGATGAACTTCAGCGCCACCGCCCGATACTCTTCCTGGCCCGCCGGTGTCATGATGCCGCCGGCTTCGACGAGCAGGATATCGCCCAGCGCTTTGCGATAGTCGGCCACATGTTGGGCCTCACGGTCCACGCCCCCCGTTTCGTTCGTGGGACACGAACAGGGCTCCAGATCTCCGAATCGCTGTCCACCATGCAGAATGGTCAGGTTCGCGCCCTTTGTTATTTCCAGCGAGGGATTCGGTTCGCTTGCCGCTTCAGCGGCAGGACTTGCCGTTACGGAAACCCACGCGACAGCAAGCATTGTCCATCCTAATAAATGGTTCGATCGGCTGATCATTGAAAAACCTCCCTATGGATATTGGTCATTCCAAGACGCGTCGGCGATTCCCGGTCTTTTTTCTGCCTTGCGCCCCCTTACCCCCCTGCCTATCCTCACACACAAATATTCGGTTATTATAATCGGATCCGATCCTTTGTCAAGGCGGGGAAAGCAAAATGTTGCGATCATACCAAAAACTTACGATTGGGGGGGGCATCGCGTTGGCCCTTTTCGTATCCACGGGCTGCATGAACAAACAGCACTACCGGATCAATCCCGGCTTTTCGGTCAATGTGGCCTTGCCCAACATCAATGAAAAGAATCTGGAAAAACTCTCGGCCCTCGAACGCGATACCTATGACCGCTACGGGCCGCCCGATTATATGTGGATGTATTGGAACGAAGACGGCAGCCCCACGGATTATTTTCACCAGATGGTGGCGTTGAAGCAAAAACGGGATCGCCAGATCAAGCGCTCCTGGATTTACCTGGATCGCGACGCCGAAATTCTCTTCCCCGGTCCCGACGAGGTGGAAGTCCGGTTCCTCAGCGACATCAAAAACGCCTTCTGTGAACATGGCGATCCCGATGATATCAACGAGTATTCCTATAGCACGAAATTTACCCGTGAACTGGTTTACTACAAGGGACTGCGCCTTCGTTATAACGAAAAGGGCGAACTGGTGGGCACGCAGGATTTCCCATCCATGACCAATAAGTAATCCGGCGGACTCGATGAGCGCACCCAACGAAACATTCCTACTGGGCGAAAGGCTTTTTTCACCCGAAGACCTTTCAAGCATTGTCGCTCGGGTCGCGGGCCAGATTGACGCCGACTATCAAGGCGTCGGCGAGTCGCTCGTCCTGCTGGGCGTCCTCAAGGGCGCGCTCTATTTTCTGTCGGATCTTTCCCGACGGATTCAGGCGCCCCATCAAATCGACCTGATCGGCGCCCGCAGCTACGATGGGACCCAGTCCACAGGCGCCGTGGCCATCACCAAGAGTCCCGATACCGATCTGACCGGAAAGCATGTGATCGTGGTCGAGGATATTTATGACACGGGGCGTACGCTGGCGACCATCGAAGACTATCTGCGCCGACACGAGGCCCGGAGCGTGGCGCTTTGCAGCCTTTTCGCCAAACGGCGTGGCCCGGTCTTTCCCGCGAATCTGCGCTACATCGGCGCGGAGATTGACGATCGCTTCATCGTTGGGTACGGCCTGGATTGTGATGAGGCCTGGCGACATTTGCCCTATGTCGCCGTTCTGACGTCCCCATCAATCGCCGATCCATCGTAACACGACGAGACCATCAATGACGCATCCGCAAATCATCGCCCCCGCAGGGGATCGAAACACCCTGGCCGCCGTGGTCGGCGCCGGCGCCGACGCCGTTTATTTCGGTGTGCGGGGGTTCAACATGCGCGCCCGGGCCAAAAACTTTACCGTCGATGAATTGCCTGAAATCATCGCCTTCGTTCACGACGGCGGTGTTCGCGCGCACCTGACCCTTAACACAATCATCTATCAAGACGAACTCGACGATATGAAGCGTCTGATTCGGAAGGCCGCCGACGCGGGGATCGATATGATTGTCTGTTGGGATCCCGCGGTGATTCAGACGTGTATCGACGAAGGCGCGCCCTTCTGTGTCAGCACACAGGCGTCCGTTTCCAATGCCGAAGCCTTTCGCCATTACTGCGCCTTGGGGGCCAAACGGGTCGTGCTGGCCCGTGAGTGCACACTGGAGCAGATTCGAGCCATTCGCCGCGCCGTTCCCCGTGACCAGGGACACATTGAGGTCTTCGTCCATGGCGCCATGTGTGTGGCCGTCAGTGGGCGCTGTTTTCTCAGCCATCACCTGTTCGATCGCAGCGCCAATCGCGGTGAATGTGTCCAGCCCTGTCGGCGGGAATACGAAATTCGCCCAGCCGATGACGCCGCGGGGGGGCTGATCCTGGGAGAAGACTACATCCTGTCGCCCAAGGATTTGTGTACCCTTGAATTTGTGGATCAGATCATCGACGCCGGCGTGGACGCCTTCAAAATCGAAGGCCGCATGAGAAGCGCCGAATACGCGGCGCGAGCCGTTTCGCTCTACAAGGAAGCCGTTGAACGGCATGGAGAGGGCGAACTGACGCCGGCATGGAAAGCCTGGGCCAAAAAGGAACTGGCCAAATACTTCAACCGCGGTTTTTCCGATGGATTCTATTTCGGCCGCCCCGGTTCCGAAACCATCACGAGCCAGTACGGCAGCCACGCCACCGCCCGAAAAATTCAGGTCGGCCGGATCCTGAACTACTACAAGAAACCCCGAATCGCCTATGCCCGCATTGAAGCGGCCGTCTTTACCCCGGGTGACGAATATGTCATCATCGGCCCCACCACCGGCGCCGTCGAAGGCCGCGTTGAATCCCTCCAGGACGAAGGCGTCGAACTCAAGCAGGCTCATCCCGGCGCCATGGTCACCTTTCCCTGCGAGGAAACCGTTCGTCTCAATGACATCCTGTACAAATACGAGCCCATGGCCCCCCATCAGCCAACCGTTCGCCGGCGCAAAGCGCAGTATTGAACCTAAAAACGGCAGTTGCTCGTAGCGAATAGACGCAAACCATTGTATTCTGATGCTTTGCGAAAAAGCCTCAAC
>JADFCT010000138.1 GCA_017161665.1 Candidatus Sumerlaeota bacterium | reverse complement strand
CGCGTCCCAAAAGCTGAACATCCGAAAAGGCCCGTGTCCCAGGAGCTGAACATCCGCCAAGCCCCGAAGGTGGCGACATATACCAGCCCAGGGTGGAGCGACCGATAGGGAGCGGAGCCCTGGGTTGAGAAACGAGCACACAAGGCGCCGGCGCGCTTTTTGCCGCGCAGCGCGCAAAAAACGTGACGGCGCCGACGCCCATTCGCCAATGCTATTTCACCGCATAGGCCCAGAGGACGCGGAGGTCTCATAGAGTGCCAAAAAGGGGAATTGTTTTCTTCCGCGTTCCTTAAGCGCATTCCGCCGTTGACAAGCATTGACAGGCCATGCACGCTGGGTGTGTGTAGAAAATGCGCCGGTCGAGGCGAACCTCCTTTGGCTTGTGTTGAAGGATTCACGCCCCACGGGCTCACACGTATGGATCCGAAACGGCTGCGGCCCAGCCGTTCGTTTCGGACGCGACCACTATCCCAAGCAATCAGATTCGAGACTTGCCATGAAAGACACACTTTCCATCCCCCGGCTGTCACTGGTTCTCCTGATCGGTCCCAGCGGCGCCGGAAAAACCACCCTGGCGGAACGGTTGTTCGCCCCCACCGAATGCGTCGGTATTGACGCCATGCGCGCCATGCTGGACGATGACCCGTATTCGGCAACGGCCACCAGTGACGCCGTCGAGATGATTCGCATCGTCACAGCGCGCCGACTGGCTCGCGGCCGTCTGACGGTCATCGACGCGCCGAACGTGAACATTGAAGAGCGGCGACCGCTCATCAAGCTGGCGCAAAAAAATCACGCCGCCGCCGTGGCCATTGTCCTGAACGTGGACGCCGCCACGTGTCGGGCGAACAATGACAAACGGGCGAGCGTCCCCAAACTGCCCGCCAAGGTCCTGGAGCGCCAACAGGCGGCCATGAAGAAGACGCTGGCGTCCATCAAGAAAGAAGGATTTTACCGCGTCCACACGATCACAAAACCCGAAGACTTCGAGACCTTTTCCATTCAGCGCGAAACGATGCGGGCGGACCGGTGCGATGCGCACGGGCCCTTTGATCTGATCGGCGACGTCCACGGCTGTTGCGATGAACTGGAGACGCTGCTGAGCAAACTGGGTTACGCGAAAGACGAGCAGAACGTCTGGCGCCATCCGGACAATCGAAAAGCCGTCTTCCTGGGCGATTTGATCAATCGCGGCCCGCGGTCACTGGATACCATTCGGCTGGTCATGGATATGGTCGATGCCGACTCGGCTTTGTGTGTGCCGGGCAACCATGAAAACCTTCTGGTCAAGTGGTTCGGCGGCGCCAGCTTCCCTCCGACCCATGGGCTCAAGGCCACCCTGGACGAAATCGATAAACTGCCGGCCGACGACTGGAAAGCGCTGAAGGCGCGGATCGCAAAATTCGTGAAGGCCCTGGAATCGCATTTGATCCTGGACAATGGCATGTTAATCGCCGCCCACGCAGGGATCACCGCCGAACTGGCGGGGCGGATGAACGTGAAACGCTTTGCGTTGTATGGAGAAACACGGGGCGAAACGGACGGCTACGCCCGCCGCAAAATCCCCCTGTGGGCCTTACAATATCGCTCCAAGGCCCGCGTGATCTACGGCCATTGCGCCGTGACCGAGCCCAAGCGTTCACATAATACCCTGAACATCGACACGGGCTGTGTGTTCGGCGGTGAACTGACGGCCTTGCGTTATCCGGAAGGCGAATTGGTCACCGTGCCAGCGGCCCAGGTTTATATGGAGCCGGACCCGCAGCACGCCCGCCCACAGGACGAGGTGGAGCCGCCAAAGGCGGACGCGAAAAAAGACGCGACAGCAGCGAAGACCGAAGCGACAGCGACAAAAGAGAAAAAAACCGCAGCGACGCCAGCGCCGGAGACCGAGGTAACGCCGACGCCGGAGACCGAAGCGACGGCAACGCCGGAGACGAAGACCGAAGCAGCCGACGTGGCGAAGACGGAGCCAACGCCGACGGCGGAGACGGAAGCAGCCGACGAGGCCGCGCCGGATAAGGCGTGAGGGACGTTGGGTTTCTTCTCAGGCTCTCGGAAAAAAAATAGCCCTCTTTCGCATTGGCGCCATGCCGATAGGCTTGAAAGTAAAGAATGCCGGAATTCTGTCGTTCTGGCCCCGCCAGGGGCGACACATAACAGCCCAGGGTGGAGCGACCGATAGGGAGCGGAGCCCTGGGTCCGAGGAAGAGCGACTGAGGCGCCGGCGCGATTTTTGCCGCGCAGCGCGCAAAAAGCGTGACGGCGCCGACGCATATCCGTCAGCGTATTCCAATTATCAAACGAGCGCTCTTTGCGGCGCCGATTCAAGGAGAATCATTATGCGATACATTAATCGGACGCGACGGGGCGTTGGTTGTCTGGGGATCCTGGGGCTCCTGGCCCTCGCCACGTCCGTCGGGGCGGCGGTCAAACTCCCCGCGCTGTTTTCGGATCATGCCGTCTTTCAGGCGGATCAGGCCCTCCCGGTTTGGGGCTGGGCTGATGCGGGCGAAGACGTGGTGGTGTCCCTGGGGGACCAAACGGCGAAGACCACGGCAGAGGCCTCGGGCCAGTGGCGGGTCCGGCTGAAACCCCTGTCGGCGGGGGGGCCTTATACCATGACCGTCACCGGAACCAACCAGGTGGAGGTGAAAAATATCCTCATCGGGGAAGTCTGGTTGTGTGGCGGACAGTCCAACATGCAATGGACCGTCTCGAACTCCAACGACGCGGAGACGGAAATCGCCGCCGCCACGTACCCGATGATTCGCCTTTTCAAGGTCAAGGTCGAGGGCGCCGACACACCCCAAGAGGATGTGATCGGGGAATGGGTGGCGTGTTCGCCCGAAACGATTCCGGGCTTTTCGGCCGTGGGCTATTATTTCGGCCGCCATCTGCGCACGGAACTGGATCGGCCCATCGGCCTGATTCAATCCTGTCTGGGTGGAACAAACGCTTCGTCCTGGGTGACGCGCGACGTGTTGTCGGACAATCCGGCCTTCCATAATTTTCTGGATAACTTTCAAAAGACGGTGGAGGCGTTCCCCAAACGTCAGGCGGATTATGAGGCGAAACTCGCCGCCTGGGAGGCCGCGCGGGATCAGGCCCGGAAGGACGGCGCCGCCTTTACGCAACGCGCCCCCCAGCCCCCCATGGGCCCCACGCACGTCAAACGCCCCAACGCCCTCTATAACGCCATGATCGCCCCCCTCGTATCCTATGCCATTCAAGGCGTCATCTGGTATCAGGGCGAGGCGAACGCCGGCACGCCGGAATCGGCCCGCCAATACGCCAGCCTGTTTCCCGCTCTCATTCGCAATTGGCGCGAGCAATGGGGACAGGGCGACTTCCCCTTCCTCTTTGTGCAGCTGGCGGCCTGGGATGTGGCCAAAGGCGATGGATGGCCTCTCCTGCGGGAGGCGCAATCGCAAACACTGGCGCTCAAAAATACCGGACAGGCCGTGGCAATTGATGTGGGCCATCCGACGGACATTCACCCCAAAGACAAACAGACCGTTGGCTACCGTCTGGCGTTGGCGGCGCTCAACATCGCCTATGGTCGTGATGGAGTCTATTCCGGCCCGGTCTATGTGGGGCGCCGGGTGGACGGCGACCGCATGGATCTTCTCTTTGACCATGCGGGATCGGGGCTGATGGTCAAAGGGGATGCATTGAAGGGCTTCACGATATGCGGCCCCGACCGCGTCTTCCATCCCGCCCAGGCGACGATCGTCGCCCCCGGCCGGGTGGAGGTCTATTCCCCCAAGGCCCTGCAGCCCGAAGCGGTTCGCTATGGCTGGGCGCCCTATCCCGAGTGTAACCTGTACAACAAGGAAGGCCTGCCCGCCTCACCGTTCCGCACCGACAGGTACCCCATCGAAGGAGACGTTCAATAAATGATTGACCTGGAATCCACGATCCGCAATGTGCCAGACTTCCCCAAGGCCGGCATCCAGTTTAAAGACATTACGACGCTGACCAAAAATGCGGAGGCGTTGAAGCAGACAATTGACCAGCTGGCCGAACGGTATCAGGGCCGCGGTATTCAAAAGGTGGTCGGTGTGGAATCGCGCGGATTTATCTTTGGCGCCGCGCTGGCCATTCGCCTGGGCGCCGGCTTCGTCCCCGTCCGTAAACCCGGCAAACTGCCCGCCGAAACAATCAGTGAAGAATATGAACTCGAATATGGAACCGACAAAATCGAGATTCACAAAGACGCCATTGATCCGGGCGAAATCGTGCTGATCCTCGATGACCTGCTGGCCACGGGCGGAACCCTGGCGGCCACCTGTCGCCTGGTTGAAGCCTTGGAAGGCAAAATCGAGGAAGTGGTCACGGTGATTGAACTCATTGGCCTGGAGGGGCGGCGGAAAATCGCGCGCTATCCGTATCATGCCATGATCGCCATCGAAGTGGACGAGTAGGCCCCCCCGCGCCCTCGGGCCGCTCCAGCCCCGGCGGCGCGAAATAGACCAGCGCCCAGCGACTGAGGCGCCGGCGCCCGCCCAACCGCTTCCACATTCATCGTCGCCCATAACGAACAAGACACAAAACGCCTCGTCGGCCAACGGACCGACGAGGCGTTTTCCAGATCCGCTAATAATACAGCGTCGTTTTATTCGAGCGGGTCTTGCTTTGCAGCTTCAGTGAGTTCACATGGGAGTGGTTGTTTGTCACCAGGCCCATGGTGATCGTATTGTCTTCAACGCGCCCCATGTCCAGATCCGTCTGGGATACGAAGAGCGACAGAGTCCCCTTGACCGTATCGATCTTGATGACCAGCGTCCCGCCCGATTCGACCGTTCCGGTGTATGTCAGTTTCCGTCCATCCGCCTGTCGCTTCCACATGGAATCCTCAATCTGGATATCGAACCAGTTGTTGTAGATGCCCAGGTCCTTGGGCCCTTCGCCAAATACGGGCGCGCCGGCAATGTACAACGTGTAGCGCAGGGAATCCTTGTTTGCTTTGTTGGTCTTTTGGGTGGCCACAAAGGACTCGACAAACATTTCATTGGACTCAAAGGATTCCTTTTTCAGGCGGAATTTCGAGCCTTTGGCCCCGGCCTGCTCCGGCTTGCCCTTCAAGGCCGGCTCAATGACCGTATTGGACTGAAAGCCGCCGGTTTCCAGCGTGACGTCCACGGGATGGACGCCTTGCATTCCCCGATAGTCGCTCTTGGATTTGATGGCGAATTTGGACAGGGAACTGCCGCCCACGTTGACGGTGAATTTGCCGCTGGGACCAAAGCCATAGGTCTTATAGACGTATCGCCCCCGGGACTTTGCGGTGAACAGGTACGGCATGAAGTCCTGAGACAGGATGGCGCCGTTCCCTTCACTGTCAAACGTCAGGCCATTGCCAATCAGATCCACCTGTTCCGGCAGGGCGAAAAACTCGCCCGTGGACACGAAAGCGCTCTTTTCGGGTTTCTTCAGATTCAAGGCCAAATCCCATTTCTTGATCTTCAAAGCCGACGGCCGCCGCGCCCAGGCCGGCGCAGACCACTCTCCGTCTTCATCAATGGCAATGGCGGCATACTGGCGCTTCAGGTTATCGGAGAGGGAGCCGCTTGCGAAGGAACTGTTCAGGGTGTGCGTCTGAACCTGTGAAGGCCCCGTCGCCGGCACGGTCACGCTGACATCCACATGGGCCAGAAGCGCCGGCTGGAAGTCGGGGGTCACGGAGCCCATTGCGTCGGCGTCAAAAGCGATCAGGAGGATTTCCACCACGTCCGTATCGGCCGGATTGCGCCACTCGAAGTCCAGACGGTCCGCCTGCGTCATCACCTTGAAGCCCTTCGGCGCTCCCGGCGCCAGACTTTCATCGGGGCGGGACGGACCGCTTTCGGGGAAATCGATTTCCTGGAGCAGTTCATTGGGAAACCATCGATACTCGGACTCGACGATATACCAGACCGCGTCCAGAATCGTTTCGTCATCATAGGCGCCGGTTTCCGCGGCGCGCCGGACCGCCTGCCGCACCCAATAGGCCCAGTGATTCGGATCGTCACTGGTCCAGGGCTCGCCCATGGGCTCGCCATAGTCGGGGACGCCTTTGCTGGGTTCCGAACAAAAACCGGAGATTTGATAAACACACCCCGGCAGGTCGGCGGTATCTTCGCCGACGACCATGTCCTGATTCTCGGAATTTCCGGTCGGCAGGATATAGCCCGTGTAGTCGATCCCTGTATTTTCGATCACCGTCAGTTCCAGCGAATCGGCGCCGTCATAGCCGCCGTTTCCGGTAAACTGCATATTGTTGACCTGAGCCGTCAGCGTCTCGTTGCCGAAGGCGCTGTTCGAAAAGGGGAAACTGGGCGGGCTGAGATACAGTGTGGAGGATTCGCCGGATTTGGTTGTCGTCTTCAAGGTGTGGTTCCCGACGTCAATCGTCCACACAATAATGGCCTCTTCTTCCTTTTCCTCTTTTTCCGGCATGGAAAAGGTGGCCTGTATGGGCAGGAATTCCTCGCCCACGGTTGCTTTATCGTCGTTTTGCGGCTGCATGATCTGAAGGCTCGCCGCCGGGGACAGCGCTGGAACCAGCGCCAGACAAACCAGGTATAAAAAAATCGCGCGCATGACTCACTCCTTGAAACAAATGTGTGTTATCCATCAATCATCAATCCAACACGTCTCGACCTGCATTTCGAATCAAGGAGAGGTCGGCGGAGCGTTCACGCTCGGATTGGCCTGTCTCAAGGCTCGCTGGTGTTTCAGGACCTCGGCCGCTTTACGGAGGACAGCCTGTCGGGCCGGAGTCGGGGAGACGCCGGATTGAAGTTCGGCCTCCAATCCTTCCAGGCGCACATCGTCCATTTCCCGGATCATGGATTCGAGGGCCATGTTTCGAATGCCCTTCCAGGTCATCTTGCCCACATTGTTTTCCAGGACGTACCGCTCAGCGGGCTCACAGACACCGATGGTCGCCCATTCGTTGATCACCCGTCCCAGTCGTTTTTCTTCACCCTTACAGTCCGGATCCTCGGCCAGCGTCTGTTCCAGCCGCCCCCGCCACGCGACGGCGCGAATGGGGCCGGAGCGCACGCCGTCCATATCCTCGGACACTTTTTCAAAAACGAACGAAACATCCGCGTCGCCGCCCCAAGGCCGAAGGGCCGTCAGCGCCGCCGCGAAACCGCGGGCATAGTCGCCATCGTGATGCGGATACAGCCCGGCGTCGCCACAGCGAGGGCATTCGCATCGGGGGCCCTGGGACCAGTAGGCATCCACCACGCCCATCAGAAATTGTTTGGCGCCGCGCCCACCGATTAGTGACGCCGCGCGGATAATGGCGAGTTTCACGATCGGCCGGCTATCCAGTCCGATTCGCAGGGGCTGGCGCTGGTAAAGACGAATCAGCGCGTCCAATCCGCCAGCCTCGGCCCGCTCGCCCAGCAGGTCAATGATCGCCACCTGTCGCCGGGCGTCGGCGGTGGGCAACATTTCCAGGAGCGCTTCCAGTGGCTCGTCGGGATTGAGTGGTTCGTTCGCTTCCGCGGCGCCCCCCAACACGGCGACGGTCTGACCCAGCGACACCGCCCGACTCCAGTTAAACCCGTTCGTGTCGGACCAGTCCGCGCTGTGCGTGACCGGATGGGGGTTGGCCTCAGCCTTTCGGCACAAAAACTCCTCATCGCCATAAGCCGCATAGGACGGATCAATGGAGGCCAGGTTATAGGTGTCGCTTTCTGTAATGTACAGATTGTAAGGCAGCGACATTTCATACAGGTCCGGAAGCCCGTCGCCATCGGTATCCACAGCATTCGGGCTGCCGGTGGTGTTATAGTTCGGCAGCGTCTCGGCCAGACTCTTGTGCTTCAATTCATGGACCACCGTCATGGCGCACAGGTCAATGCCTTTGCCGCCCGGAAAGGTGGCCGTGTCGGACTCATATTTATGTGAAACATTATAGGTCTGATCCGTTGTGCAGGCCGCATTGCCAACATACAGTTTCTTGGTATTGGGATCATAATACCCAAACGCCCCGTCGGAACCATCATAATTGAAATCGGAGAGGCGACTGACCACGTTCCCTTCAATCCAGTAGTAGTACCAGTTGGGCACATCCCCCTGGGGATTCTGTTTCCCGTCGCGGGGAAAGAAGAGAATGACGTTTCGCGTATCCATCGCCGAAACGCCCGAAGCCGGCCAAATGGAGCCGGCCCCCTCGTTTTCGGAAGACCAGGTTCGCGCAGGATTGACGCGCGCCTTCACGGCTTCCTTTTTGTCTTTCAGTTCCTGCAAGCGATCCAGTGTCTCCGCCCCTGCCATCAGGGTGTTTCCCGCCAGCAAGGCGCCCAGCGCCCAACAGAGCCAACGCGATTTCATGACAACCTCCATTTTGCATATAGTATGCCGCACCGTCTATTCATCCAACACCAACGGTTCGTTGAAAACATCTTCCAAAATCTGAATAACCGTCTCTCGCATTCCGGGATCGCTTTCGGTCAGCCGTTCTTTGAGTTTATATCGAACGACGGGGCCTCGAATCATTCCCAAAGCGCCACGGGCTGTTTCGCGTACCGCGTCCGCCTCATCGCCCAGCGCGTCAATCAAGGCGTCGATCGTTTGCGGCGCCTCGCCATCCTCCAGCGCCCGCGCGGCGGCGCACCGAACCGATGCGTCGGGATCGCGGCGCAAATAATGAATCAGCAGGGGTTCCAGTCCTTCCGAGCAAACCAGGTCCAGGGGCAACAGGGCGTCCAAGGCTTCGCTGCGAACATCCGGATCGGATTGATCCAGATCCTTCAGCACGTCAATCACCGTTTGATTGTCGCCCCCATATAAGGCCACCGTCGTTTCATGGAGCGCGGTCATCGGTTCCGGCGTCGCCGCGGAGCCCGAGCCGACAAGAATCAGCCCGCGCGCGTCGGCCATTTCCTTCAGCGTCCGATAGGATTCCGATCCTTTTCGGTGGGGAATGGCGCCGCCATCCGCATCCGTTTCTTCAACCGGAGGCGTAGCAGGAAGGGGCCGGACCGTCTCGCCGCCTTTCGGCGAGGCGCCGTCGATCGGTTCGTCAGACACATCGCTCCGAAGGCTCCAGACACCAACCCCAACCACCAGGAGCGCCACACCTGCGACAATGGTAGGCTTCATGTTCATTCCACCATAAAAGGATATAACAGGGTATGCAAAATCGCGCGCCAAGTCAA
>JADFCT010000137.1 GCA_017161665.1 Candidatus Sumerlaeota bacterium | reverse complement strand
CTGGCCCGTGACGAAGGGCCGGACCTGGTCGTATCACTCCACAGCCACGAGAACAAACCGGCGTTGCTGCGTCCGGCCTATGTGCCTCTGGAAGTCCAGGAAGACATTCGGGGTCTGGCGCAAGAATGCTATGCCCTCCTGGAGGCGCGTTCGTTGCCCCGAAGCGGTCCTTTCAAAGCCACCGCCGAAAGTGGGCGGAATCCCGCGCCCTTCAACCTGGTGAGCGCTCTGTATCATATCAGCGGCGCCGCATCATTCACGTTCGAATGCCCCCACGGTCTGGTGA
The DNA here is from genome assembly GCA_017161665.1 of Candidatus Sumerlaeota bacterium. Lineage (GTDB taxonomy): Bacteria > Sumerlaeota > Sumerlaeia > JADFCT01 > JADFCT01 > JADFCT01. The sequence goes on along the minus strand of JADFCT010000137.1, from coordinate 8,901 downwards.
GCGAAAACGCGTGCCCGGTCGATCCCGAACAAATCCTGGATGTGCAACTCACGCTGTATGAGGCCATGATGCGCCATGAACTGAATAAGAAAGACCCGACCGGGACGGCGTCCGACGATGGCAATACGGCTACTGACAAATAGTCAATACGTTTAACCTCCATCCACGAATCGCACGAAATTTGGGAACGATTCGTGGAATGCGTGGATGCATCCGCTGGGATGGGGATGCATCCACGCACATCTTCTTTTGTATTCTCTCGGACCAGTAGGCGCCTTTTTCGCTAAGAATGGCTTTGGTTAGAGTGGATATTGGAAATCGACTCTGAACATTGCTTCTTGATCCATTGAAAGGTCCCTGATATGTCTGGACTTAGAGCGTTGTTTACCCGGCGCCTTTCCTATAGCGCCCTGTTGGCGGTTTTGATTTTCTCGATTCATCTGTCGGCCAATCGGGTTTACGCGGTTCCGACGGTGTTCGCCTCCGGCTTGACGGGAGATTTCTTTTCTCCCGGCGGTTCGTTTACGATTGATATTGGATTGGCTTTTAATGATGGGGGGCCGGTGGCCGCTTATGGATTCCGGGCGTTTTTTGATCCCCGCTATGTGCAGCTGGTGGGGGTTAGCGATTTGGAACTTGGTGGCGGGAATCAGCCGATTATGGGGCCGCCGGAGGGCGGGGGCAACCGCGGCTGGCGGGATTTCGGGACACTGGGCAATTATAATAATGAAGAAAGTGACCTGATGCTGTGTCGGTTGGTGTTTCAGGTGGTGGCTCCCGCGCCGCCCAGTTATCTGGTTCGCATCGGTCCCGACCCTCAAAATGCAGCGTTGGTAAATAAGAAGTGGCAGGCCATTCCGCATGTCTATGATAACAATGCGATTCGGGACCTTTTGGGCGAACCCCCGATGGAGGAGCCCACACCTTTCCCGGATCCGCTGGCGTCGCCATTCCCCGGAGGTGGGGGGGATACCTATATTGATGACGAAACGGGTGGGGGGGATACGCCGACGGGATATCAACCCGGACCGGGGAAAATCTATCGCGACCCCCGCGCTGTGACGGTTGGCGTCAGCGGGGCCATGGAATCGGAAGATGGCGGGCCGATGGGTGTGGTGGGGGACAGCATGAGGGGCCCGAAGTATTATCAGGAGCAGACGATTAACAACATGTTGCCGGGTGGCGGCTATGGAATGCCCGGCATGGGGGCCGGAGGCGCGGTTCCCGTGGGAACGGCCGATACGGCCTCGGCGCCAAAGGCGGGGACGAGCAATTCTGCCGATTCTTCTTCCCCAAAGGATGACACGAACTCGACGAAGTCAACGACGGTGGCGGCCTTGGGAACGGGTGGGGGGGCGGTTGCCGTCGCGCAACCCAAACTGCGCACCGTGACCATCAGCGGAAGTGTCAAGACGGCGTTGGGGCGTCCGAAAGCGGACGCCGTCGTTGTGGCCGGCGCCGGCGTGGCCAAAGCGACGACGAACACGAGCGGGTCATATACGCTGACGGTCCCGTATGGCTGGAGCGGGAAAGTGTCCGCCTCGCTGGAGGGGTATCAGATTACGCCGCCCTTCCGTGAATACATCAAGGTAACTGTCAATCGGGGCAATGAGAATTTTACGGCGACTCCTTTCTCGGATAATGTCAGTGACTATTATCATGTCACATTGCGTCGCAAGAACAAGGTCACGACGTCGGTGGTCACGTTCATTGCCGGCGGGATAACCATCTTCAATGGCGCCCCCGATGACGCGCTGCGGATTCGATTGAAGAAGCAGCATCGGGGACTGGCCGTGCCGCCCATCAAAAGTATCCTGACCGACTCGGGTTTCCAGCGTATCTATACGCAGGGGGACATTGAAAAAATCAATGCCAGCGGCGCGCTGGGCAAAGTGTCCACGCGCGGCGCCATGATCCGTTCGATTCAGTGCGCCCAGATAAGCGCGCTCCGGGTCTGGAACGGTCGAGGCGCCGATCAGGAGGCGTTGCCGCGGGTGATGATTCGGACGACACGGGCCGAGAGTGGCGCTCCCATAAAGACGCGATTCGTCGGCGCGCGATTGGGACAGACGGATACGAAGCAGAAGGTGGAGGTCTATGCCCGACCCGAAAAGAAGCCCCGGAGCGGAGAGAAAGAAAAACTCCCACCCAAGCCCACGCCTTCTGCCGCAACGGGGGGGAATAAGGCGCTTGCGGGGCCCGAAAAGCTGGAACCGCCGAAGGAACCGGTTCAGAAGGAATAGCGATCTTCTTCCGGGTGGAGGGGGAGAGGCTCCAGCGGGGGGCGTTTGGTAAGGGCGCGTCGGGTTTATTTTGTAAAAATTCATTTGACATGCGGGCGAGAATCCTTCATAAAGCAAGTCTTTTGCCGAACGGGTCGAAACCATGACATCGTTTGCGCAGTTTCCGAGGAAAGGAACGATATCATGCCAAGATGTGAAATTTGTGGCAAAGGCCCACAGGTGGGCAATAGCGTCAGCCATGCCAATAACCACACGAAGCGTCGGTTTGAGCCAAACCTCCAGCGTCAGCGGATTGAGGTCAACGGCCAGGTCAAGCGCGCGCGTGTGTGTTCTCGTTGCATCCGTTCGGGCAAGGTGACGCGCCCCATGGTTCGTCAGCAGCCGGCCACCGAAGTCTGAGGTTCAGACGAAACCTTCATTAATACCGCGGATCCCCTTCCTGTGTGCCACGGGAAGGGGATTTTGCGTATGGATTTTCTTTGAACAATCGTTCGCACACCGATTGAAGCGAGCGCTCGGGCGAGGGCGGCCCACCAAACAGATCCTGTGGGCGCGTCCGCATTTCAAAGGTCATGCGAAATTCAAAAGCAGAACGACCAAGGTGCCCACACTGAGGGCCAGCGCAAAGAGCCCCTGGATGGGGGCTTGTTTTTTGATCAGAGCCGCGATGGACAGAATGGTCACTATCGGTGGCGTCAAGAAGATGAGCGCTCCTCCCAGGAGCGCCAGTGGCGAGCCTCAGCAGAAGCCCGAGACACCAAAGACGGTGGGTAGAATAACGGCTTCTGCCATCAGAGCCATCCAAAGCGCCACGGTTCCCAGTTTCATAAATTAGACCTCGCAAAACAAAATTGAAACACATGTTCCTTTAATAGCGCCCGCCGTCGCAAGTGGGTTTTTTTTTCGATTGTCTCATGGCCGTTACGGCAGTAATGCCAGAGACCGCAAAGCGGTTGAGGCGCTTTGCGGTCTCTGGGTTCTGGTCGAAAACTGCGGTTTGAATCGCTCTTCAATGCCTACTGTGCCGAAGCCGTTGTGGGGGCGTCATTCGCCTCCGCCTCGATGGTCGCGGTGGAGACCGCGTCCTCCGCAATTGTCGGTGTATCGATCCCTAAGGGCAGATCGTCGAAAGGCTGGGCGACCGGTGAGGGAATCTGGGCTTCCTCGGCGGGTTCGTCCGGTTTCGGTTCGGTGACGTCGCTGCGTTTTTTCAGGAACTTGTCGCCCGTGTACGACGCGACTTCGTAAATCCAGGGGCTGTGTTTCTCATTGAAGGCGTCTACGGCGCCTTCGGCATCCTTGGCGGCCTTTTTCGCAGCCTCAAGAGATTCCGTCGTCGCTTCGTCGTCGGCTGTCAGGAACATTTCCCCATAGGCGGCGCTCAGCGCAATGTAAGGCGTGTCCTCTTCATCCTGCCAGGTCTGGATGGTATAGACGGTTCCATCCTTGGCTGTGGCCGTGACAGTGGTCTGGGGGAGCCATTCCGCCTTCTTTTCTGTGTTGGCGGGCAGAACGTCTGTCATCTCCAGGCTGGCGAGCATCCCACGGACGGGATTCATGGCTGTGACCTTGGCCTTGCGGTCGGGGGCCAGATCCGATACAGCGGCCGAGCCGCTCCGCCAGTCCACGGTGACCGTTTCGGTGGTGTTATGGTCGATAGTCACTGCGATGATCTGGTCCGAAGGAATGTTTGCGATCTGCCGCTGAGCCCAATCGGTGACATTGGTTCCCAGGTTGTAAAACTCCTGAGCGACCAGATAGACGCGGGGGTCCTGGTCAACCAGAACATAGCGTCCGCCACCGCGCGGGCCGCCCGGCTGCTGTGAGGAACCGCTGTGGGTGGCGCCAATGGCCAGACGGGCAATTTCCTTGGCCGCTTCGTCCTGAATCGTCAGGGTCCCCAATTCGCCCTGGCTGTCTTTCAATCCAAAGGTTTCATACTTTTCGGGATTGTTCGCCAGGCGCGCCTGCGCTTTGGCGTCCGCCAGTTCGACGACGAGGGCATTGATTTTTTCCGGATCGGCGGGGTAGCCATGATGGGATTCCAGCATCCACGCATTTGTTTCATTTCGCGCCAGCACAACCGTATCGGTCGTGTTTTTGGCGTATTCAATGCGCGCAATTTCGGTGATCCGTTCCTTGACGGCCTCCATCAGCAAGTCGCCTCGCTGGAAGCCTTTGCCCTGGGAGGCGGACTCGCGGCGATAGTCGCGCAGTTTGTACGAGCCAATGGCCAGAGCGACCAGGGCGATGGCCAGTATGGCCATGAGCATTAATCGTTTGGCTTTCATGACAGTTTCCTCCTGCGGTTATGGGAATAAATGAAGACGGCAAAGCCCAGAATGGCCACGATGAAGGGCAGGACGACCATGTTGGCGAGCTTGACCTTCCAGACCAGGGCTTCTTTGTCTTCACGCAATTCACGACGGACTTGCCGCAGTTTCCGCTGTGTTTCCGCCTGTTCGTCGCGGAATTTCTCGATTTCGGCCAACATGTCCGGTGTCAGGACCGTGTCGCTCTTGCCGCGTTGCAGTTCGCTGAGTTTCTGGCGGGTTTCCTGGAGTTCGTCTTCCAGGCGTTTTTCTTCATCGCGGAATTTCCGCGCCGCCGCTTGCTCGATCTCTTCAATGTACTCAAGCGTTCGGCGGGATTTGCCGCGCGAGCGAAGGGCGATCAGATCCTGGGAGCCCGACAGGTTTTCGATGGCGTTGGACAAAAAGCGCAGGTTGTCGTTGATGAGGTTCGCCACCGTCTGGCCGAAAAAGTTCATCTTTCGAACGGAATACTGATCGGAGATCATGTCCACGTCGGCGACGACGATGACCGTGGTCTCTTCTTCGGCTTCGGCGATGAAATCGGGATCGGCTTCAGCCTTGGCCGGCTCGGCGCCTTCTTCCGCTTCCGGCGCGGGGCGACCGTCCGGGAAGGCTGTTTTGAATTTGCCGGTGATCTTATAGGCCAGCGTGAACTGTTTGTCGCCCTTGTTGAGTTCTTCGCTCAGCATCTTGGGATTGCCCCGCGAAATTTTCACCATCATGCCATCCACCGTGCCCGCGCCGTCGGTCGTCGTCAGCAGGGGGGCGTATTCATAGTCCGCCGGCGCATCGGCTTTCTTGCGCAAGCCACCGGACGAGATCATGTGGAAGAGTTCCAGGCCGTTGGTGATGATTTCATCGGCGTTGCGTTCTTCTTCACGCAGTTCCAGATAGATCGGCATCTGCATGGTCCGTCCGCCCGGTCCGCCGACGGTGGCGCCCAGGGCGTTGTCGCCCACGATTTGTGGCGAGTCGCCGCCGCCGCCCATGCCCCCGAAACTGGCGGACCCGGCGCCCTTGACCATCTCAACGCCCCATTGGTCCATGAGTTTCGGAAGGTCGGAGGAATAATTGGCTTGCATGGACATTTGAATGTTCATTTGACCCATGTTCATCTGTTCCATGTCCGAATTGGCGTCTACGAAAACAAGCGTCTTGCCGCCGCGCAGCGTGAACTGATCGATTTCGTACAGCAGCCCGTCGCTGATGGCCTTGGGGTGGATGATGACCAGGAGGTCCATGTCCTCCGGCAGTTCGGTGGCGTCCTGATCCACTGAGACTACATCGAAATTGTTCTGAAGTTGCTGGACAAACACCCAGGGCTCTTGTTGCTGTTGCGGGGGCATCATCGGGTTTTGCGGTGTCTGCGCCCCCATGACCTCCAGAGAGGACAGGATCCCGACGGTGGGTTTTTCAGAAACGCCAATGGAATAGATGAGTTTGGATACATCATATTCCAGCGTGCTTTCCTGGTTCGGATCAAAGACGGGAATCACTTCTTCCGCGCCCAAGTCACTCCGCAGGATCAGGCCGAGGTATATGTCTTCCTCCATTCCGAGGGAGATGGCCTGAAGGCCATTGCGCATGGCCATTTCTTCTTCCTCGGTGTCGGGACGCGGATTGATGATGTCGAGCGTGAACTGGCCCTTGGAAGCTGACTCATATTCCTTGAGCAGGCTGATCACCTGTTCCGCGTAGTTTTTAAGGGCCGGGATCTTCGACGCGGCGGTTTTGGAGTAAAACAACTCCGCCGTCACATGGTCCTCCAGGTTCCGGACAATGTTTTCCGATCCCTCGGACAGAGAATACAGACTTTCCTCTGTCATGTCGAACTTGACGCCGCTTAAGGTGATGCTGCCGATGAGATTGACGGCGAGCACAATGGCGGCGGTGAATAGGAGTACTGTCAATAAATATGCGTTCTTGAACATACTGAATCACCTTTTCTGTGGGATTCTCGGATCGCGCCTTCCCAAAGGGGGCGGCAAGCGAACCGCGGGAGTCCGTTGATCTTTGCGCTCTTACTGCGCCTTTTTGGCTTCGAGGACGAAACCGCAGGCCGTGAGCCAGCCGGCGGTCAGGCTCAAATAAAACAGAACGTCCTGGAAACTGACGATGCCCTTCATGATGGACATGTGATGCGTCAGGAAGCCCATGGACGAGACGGCCGCCAGCAGCCATTCCGGCGCCCAGGCCGAGAAGAAGTCGATGATGACATCAAAACCGGCAAGAACGAAAATCAGGCTGATGACCAGGGAGATGATGAAACTCACTGCCTGGTCCTTGCTGAGGGCGGACGTGAAAATCCCGATGGACAGAAAGGCGCCGGCCATCAGGAAAGAACCCACATAACTGACGAACACAACCCCCAGATCGGGATCGCCCAGCCAGGCAACCGTGAAAACGATGGGCAGTGTCAAGATCAGCGCGATAGCGATGAAGGCCCAGGCGGCGAGAAACTTGGCCAGAACCGCTGCGGCCAGCGTCACAGGTTGTGTCAGCAGGAGTTCAATGGTACCGCTTTTGCGCTCCTCCGCCCACAGACGCATGGAAACGGCGGGAATGAGAAACAAATAAAGCCACGGGTGCCACATAAAGAATCCGGTGAGCGTGGCCTGGTTCATTTCGAAAAAACGCCCCAACTGGAAGGTGAACAGAGCGTTGATGAACAGAAAAATAACAATAAAGACATAGGCCACGGGCGTGGCGAAATAGCCTTTGAGTTCGCGTTTCAGGATTGGGTAAAAGCTGCTCATGAGTGCTCGCCCTCCTTGACGGTGAGTTTGCGGAACGCCTGATTCAAATCGCCGCCGCCCCGCTTTTTGAGTTCCTCGGGCGTTTCATCCACGATGATCTGACCTTTGGCGATAATGATGGCCCGTGTGCAGACGGCGTCGACTTCCTCGAGGATATGCGTCGAGATGATGATGGCTTTTTCCGCTGTCATCTCATTGATCAGCGTACGGACCTCGTGTTTCTGGTTCGGGTCCAGACCATCCGTCGGTTCGTCCAGGATCAGAATGGGCGGATCGCTCAAGAGCGATTGGGCCAGCCCGACGCGACGCAGATAGCCTTTGGACAGGGTTTCCGTGGTCTGATAGGCCACGTCTTCCAGCCAACAGCGATCAATGACGCGTTCCATGGCCTGATTGAGTTCGGCGCCGTTGAGTCCACGCAATTCACCGATGAATCGCAAAAAGCCCATGACGGTCATGCCGCCATAGGTCGGACTGTTCTCCGGCACATACCCGATCATGCGGCGGGCGGCCATGGAATCGTTGAGGATGTCGTGATCGCCAACCACGGCCGTCCCCGATGTGGGCGTCAAGAAGCACGTCAACATCCGCATGACGGTTGACTTGCCGGCCCCGTTGGGACCGAGGAAACCGAGGGCTTCGCCCTTTTGCACTTTAAAGGACACACCCTTGACCGCCTCGATTGGACCAAACACTTTTCGCAGTTTCTTTGCTTCGATCAGTGTCATGGCTGTTCGAGTCCTCCTGTTTGAGGATTTGGTATCTAAAGAGACCTTCGATTCGAAAATCCGAAAATGGTCTCTTGTGATATATTGACAAGACTATCCGCTTGCTGGGCCCGCGAATCGTCTCGCCAACTGTAAAAAACATCGTCGTGTTGAGCGCGCTTGTAAGGTCAACCCGTCCACCGGCCAGTCGGCCGCCGGACACTCGGACGCCGTACCCATTATGGGGTACCCTACGACTCAGCCCCTGTATGGGGGACTGGTCGTTGAAAAGCTTGGCGCCGTCCTCCTCCCCAAGCGCCAGGAGCCAAGCCCTCAGTTGAAGTGAGAATGGTAGGGAATCTTTCCGACGGGATGCAACCGAAAAGATTCACTCCAGAGAGTTTCATGTCCTGGACAGGTCCTCCAGCGCCCAATATGGCTCCCCCAACCGACTCCATAAGACGCCCACTATTCCCGTTCCTCTGGGAGTGAGGGGCTTGAAAACAATCGACGCGTCAGCATTTCGATCCATTTGGACAACCATAGCGTCAGGGCGAAAAGCGTCGAAACATAGGAGTGGGGGATGGGGAAGGGGGGGCGGATGACGGCAATATAACCCCAGGCGAAGATGTTGATCCACAGGAACATTTCCCAGAGCCAGTATCGCCAGTCCACGTCGTTCTCGACCAGGCGATGGATCCAGAAAAAATAGGCCGGCAGCGCCCAGATGTAGTGATGGTATTCGAGCAAGGGCGTCATCAGAACCACTGCGACGGATAAAAGTGAAAGGCCGTCACGCCAGTGATAGCGTCCCCATTGCCAGCAGGCGCCGATGGCCGCCAGCGTAAGACTCAGGATGGTCCCTGCAATGGCTTGCGCG
>JADFCT010000136.1 GCA_017161665.1 Candidatus Sumerlaeota bacterium | reverse complement strand
TTCTGAAATCCGTTGATGCCACGATCAACATGCTGTCCCTGTTTTCGTTCATCATGGCCCTGGGCATCGTGGTGGATGACGCCATTATCGTGGGCGAAAACATTTATGCCAGTTACACGCGGGGGCGCTCACCTCTGGAAGCGGCGGTGGAAGGCGCCGGACAGGTGGGCTGGCCCGTGACGATTTCCGTTCTCACGACGATGGTAGCCTTTGCGCCGTTGTTTTTTGTATCCGGCATGATGGGCAAATTTATCGCCATCATCCCTGTGGCCGTCGTCGCCATCCTGGCCGTTTCACTCTTGGAGGCTTTTTTAATTCTGCCGGCCCACATCGGTCATTCCCTGGAGGGCGCCGAGAAACGAAAGCAGGGAATTGGGCATGGGTGGCGTCATCACATGATTGAGTTTATTCTCAACCGGATATACGAGCCGTGGTTCATCCGTCCCGCCGTGCGGTTTCGTTATGTGACCGCCGCCCTGGCCCTCGCCGCGACCGTCTTTGCGCTGGCGTCCGTAGCCAGCGGCCATCTGAAATTTGTCTTCTTCCCTAAAGTTGAAGGGGATGACGCGAGTGTGGAAATCGCCTTCCCGCAGGGGACGCCCGTGGCCGTCACCACGAAAGCGGTCGCCCAACTGGAAGACGCGCTGTTACGGGTGGCTGAAAAACTCGACTCCAAACTGACGGATGTAAAAGACGACTCCACCACGACGATCCTGCGGTCCGTTTTGTCCTATGTGGGATCGGCCAGTCGTCAGGGCGCCCAGGCCAGCGACCGGGGGAGCCACATGGGCCAAGTCGTCGTGGAACTGCTGCCCTCGGAGGAACGGGAGCAGGTCACCTCGGAAGATGTCCTTCAACTCTGGCGCCGAGAGGTGGGCGACATTCCAGGGATCGAGCAGATTAAATTCACCGGCACGCGGGCCGGTCCCGGTGGCGCGGCGCTGGAAGTGCGGCTCTTGGGCGATAACATTGATCGAGTCGAGCAGGCTGCTGAAGAACTGAAAGAGCAGATGAAGTCTTATACCGGCGTCTTCGACGTGCGCGATGACTTCGCCACGGGCAAATGGGAAATGAAAATCCGCGCCAAGCCCGAGGCCGACAACCTGGGGTTGACCCTTGGCGAAATCGCCCGGCAAGTTCGCCATGCCTTTTATGGCGCCGAAGCCTTGCGACTCCAACGAGGGCGATTCGACATCAAGGTCATGGTCCGCTATCCGGAAGAAGAACGACGCAACCGTTCGACGATTGAACGGATGCGCATCCGCACGCCGCGGGGTGGCGAGGTTCCGTTTACAAAAGTGGCGGATGTGGACTTTGGCCGGGGCTATTCGACCATAAAACGAGTGGACCGCCGCCGGGCCATCACCATCACCGCTGATGTGGACGAAGCCGTCAGCAACGCCAGCGAAATCATGGCTGACCTGACGCGCCAAAGCGAATCCGACGCTTCCGCCCCCACCCTGACCACATCCGCCGGTTTCCTTCAGAATTTGATCCAGCGCTATCCGGGCGTCACCTATGATCTCGAAGGACAGGCCCGTGAACGGGTCGAATCCATTCAGAGTCTGATGATTGGGTTTCTGTATGCGCTGGTCGCGATCTATTGTCTCCTCGCTGCCGAATTTCGATCTTATTTCCAGCCGGTCATTATTATGTGCGCCATCCCCGTGGCCCTGACCGGCGCGTTCGCAGGACATGTCCTGATGGGGCAACCCATCACCATGTTAAGCTTCTTTGGCATCGTGGCGTTGTCTGGCATTGTGGTCAATGACTCGCTGATCCTCATTGACTTCATCAACCATCGCGCTGCCGGGGGCATGGAGGCCTTCGCCGCTGTCATTGACGGCGCCCGCAGCCGTCTGCGCGCCATTATCCTCACCTCTATGACCACGGTGGCCGGGCTGATTCCGCTTTTGTTTGAACGTTCCTTCCAAGCCCAGTTCCTCAAGCCCATGGCCATTTCCATCGCCTTTGGGCTGGTCGCTTCCACGGCGCTGACCCTGCTCGTTACGCCCAGTCTCTATATGATCATCGCCGACATTAAGGGCCTCTTCGGACTCGAAGCGTCCAAAGCGCAAGTGGAAATTGACCTCAGCCAGTTGGATTTCCAAGTCGAAGAAGAATCCATGTAATCCATTCCTGTGGCGCAGGACACAGAAGGACGCCATCATTCTGTGTCCTGCGTTATCGGATTCATAGCGCTCCCCACCCCCATCCGCTTATCGGTTTTGCTTGCCTGTCCGGCCGCTTATAGACATACTCCAACCATTCAGAACATCCGAGTCCTTTAATGGACCCTTTTTCGCCCAGGGAGAGAATGATGCGTCCGAGCACACCCGCCTTACGGCTCGTCCTGAGGGGACGCGCTTTGCTTTTGGCCATCCTTTGCCTTTCCTCTTTCGGTTGCGGCCCTTCTGGAGAAACCTCGCATCGAAAGGCCCAGAAAGTCGATTTCAACTACTATCAGTGGAAAACCGACGCGCGCGCCGCCAATGCGCGCGCCCGGGCAGCGCATCCCGACGCCCAGCCCAAATATCCGGGTAAGGCCTGGGATTGGTTTTATGCGCGACGGGCGGGCTTCCAGACCCATACCATCCCCATTGATTATCGGGAACAGGCCCGCGCCTTTGCGACGGCACAGGGAAAACTCCGCTTGGAGGCCAACGACGCCGTTGCCGACTGGAAAGCCATCGGCCCCTTCCCGCCTCGGGGACGGCTGAAAGATTTGGCCGTTCATCCCGCCAACGATCAAATCATCTATGCGGCCTCGGCCAGCGGCGGCATCTGGAAGACAACGGATCAGGGCCGAAACTGGTCAAATCTGACAGACAACAAACTCCCCACCCTGGGAATTGGATCCTTAATCATGGATCCCAACAATCCCAATACCCTCTATGCTGGACTGGGTGAAGGACTCTACGGCGTCCTGTATGATCCTCTGGGCTCCGGTGTCTATCGAACCGATGATGGCGGGCAAACCTGGGCCCTGACGCCGGGTTCGGCCAACAACAAGATGCAAGTCACGGTCGATTTACGCTTTGGCGAAAATTCTCAGACCTTATTCGCCGCCTGCATCGGCGCCCGGGCCGATCAAGGTTATTCGGGGGCGGGTTTCTTTAAGACCACCGACGGGGGACAGAACTGGACGAAACTGAGAGACGGACGGTGCTGGTCCATCAGCGTCGATCCAACCAACCCGGACCAACTCCTCCTCACCGTGGACGAGCGGGAAGGAACCGCTCCGGGGCGCATCTATTATTCGACGGATGGCGGACAGTCGTTCACGCCCGCCACCATCCCCACGGATCACAAGGCGCAGCGAATCGAACTGGCCCGCGCCCCATCCAACAGCCAGATGGTCTATGCGCTGGCCGGCGGGACCGATCGCAAACTCGCCGGCATCTGGAAATCCACCAACGGGGGCCAGGACTGGACCGCGCTCCCCATGCAGGGGATCACAACCAATGACAGCGAACCGTCGCAGATGGAGTATAACAATTGCATTGCCGTCGCCCCCAATGACCCGAACACCGTTTACATCGGAACCAACCTGCGCCCCTATAAAACAACGGACGGCGGTCAGTCCTGGACGCATCTGGCCTTCTGGTGGATTCCCAACGAGTTCAATCTTCCCTATATGCACGCCGACCACCATGCCATCGCTTTCGGCGCCAACGCGAACACGGTCATGTATGGCACGGACGGCGGCTTTCACATCAGCCCCGACGGGGGCGCATCCTGGGAGGAGCGCAACAACGGTCTGCTCTGCACGCAAATATACCGTCTGTCCAATCCCGGCTCCAACCCGGCTCAACAGTTGATCGGCTGCCAGGACAACAATCTGATGGTTCGAGGTCTGGATAACACCTGGCGCGCCATCAAATGGTTTGGCGACGGCTTCGAGTGCATCATTGATCGCGGCGACAACAACTACGTCTATGGGGCCAGTTTCTATGGGGCCAATCTGCTGCTGTCTCACAGCCGTGGTGAAAATAATACGGGCTGGTATTATCTGCGTGGATACCAGGACATCAACAACGGCATCCCGGACGATGAACGCGGCGCCTGGGTGGTCCCTTTCATTCAGGACCCACTCAATCCCTCCACGCTCTATGTGGGATTGCAAAACATCTACCGCATCACGGTCCCCCACGTTCCGCCCGAACAGACCCCCGATCTGCCCAACTGGAGTCAGGTCGTCACCTCCGCCGGCTCAGCCATTCAAATGGAAGTCATGCGCCTGAGCGCCGGACCAAACAACCGAGCTATTTATTTTTTTTCCAGCCGCTGGATCGCCCAACCGGGCAGTTGGAAGATCGCGCTCTACCGAATAAACCAGGACGGAACGAATCCTACGGAATTGACCATGCCGCGGATTGGCTTTGTCAATGAGATCGCCTGCGACCCCGTGGATAACGAAACGGTCTGGATCGCCTATTCGGATGTCGGCGCCACGCCGGGCGAGAACACCCGCATTCATAAATCCACCGACGCCGGCGCCACATGGACGGATATGACGAACAACCTGCCCCGAACGCTGCCGGTGAGCGCCATCTGGATTGATCCAACGAATACCCAGACCCTGGTGATCGGCACGGATCTGGGCTGCTATCGTTCGGATGATGGCGGCGCCTCTTGGTTTGAATTCAATCAGGGCCTGCCCAATACGGTTGTCACCGATCTGGCCTATCATCCTGAGTCCCGCGCCCTTCGCGCCGCCACTTATGGGCGCGGCGCCTGGGAAACGCCCATTGACAGCACGCAAACAGCGCCCAAAGCGCGCGTGGAGCCCTCGACCCTGATTTTTCCCTGAGCCCGAAGGAATCCGTGGAGCGCGTCTCATTGCTCACCATGTCGCCCATCAAGAGGATGATCCCATGAATGCTTTATTTCAAACCGGCCTGATCGCCTCCCTGCTGACAGGGATGCTGTGCTTATCCCCGGCGGCGGCGGCGGCCCGTTCCGCGCCGCCTGTGGATCCCACCCGCCCCCTTTCACTCCCCGACGAGACATCGGTGGAATGGACATCCCCTGTCCCCGGGCGACTGGAGGCAATGCAACAGCGTTTCCAGCCCATCCTTTCATCGACAAGCAGCGAACAGGAGGCGATGGGGATCGCTTCGCCCACTGTCATTCGTCCAACAGCGGACATCCTTCTTTTCCAGGATGATTTCGAGGGCGACTTTCCTTCGGCTTACTGGCAGGCCTACGCCGAAACGTTTTCCGGTTATACGGACGCGTACTGGGGGACCACCTCCCATAACGCCTGGCAGGGCGGAACCAGCCTCTGGTGCGCGACCTCAGGGACGCAATCCGTCGATCCCACAGCCGGAGCCTATCCCGACAACCTCTTCTCCGTTCTGGAAGCCGGCCCCTTCAATCTGGAGTCGCGACAATCCGCTTCCCTGGAATTCAATTTCTGGCTCCAATCGGAAGCGGATTATGATTTCTTCTATTTTGGCGTTTATACGAAGGACGCCTTCGGCGGCTTGTATGGCTCCGGCGACTTCCTTGAATGGCAGTTCCAAACGCTGGATTTGTCGAATGTGCCGGGACTGGGAGACCTGTTCAACCGGGATGACGTGCCCGACCGAAGCGAAGTCTATATCTTCTTCTATTTTGAAAGCGATTATTCGCAGGGAGATTTTGGCGGCGCCTTTATTGACAACGTCACCCTTCTTGTTGGTCCGGCCATCATCCCCACCCCGTCCCCCACACCGGCAATCACCCCTACTCCGACGCCCGTCGAGCCGACGCCCGCAACGCCCGGCCCAACGCCAACGGAACCGGCGGGGATCACCAAAGCCTTCCGCATCAGCAACGATGGCTCCGCCAATCTGACGGTCACGCAAATCACCGTCGAAAACGCCAGCCCCTGGGTCACCGTGACGCCGCCGGGCAGTTATCCTCTGACCATTGCGCCGGGGGGGCATGTCGATATTTCGGTGACCATCGATCCAATGGGCCTGGCCGCCGGCGCCAGCGACCGCCTGCAGATTATGACCAACGATCCGGCAGCCAATCCCTGGCCCGGTGGCGTGGAAATCGTTTATCAACCCACGCAACTCCCCACGCCCACACCGCCGGTCGATTTGGATACGGACCATGACGGATTGCCGGACATATACGAAGAGGAGTCGTATGAACGCCTTTTGGATTGGCAGTCCGGACGGACGAATCGGTGGCTGGCCGATTCGGACGGCGACGGACTCCTGGACGGACAGGAACGCAGCTATGGCGCCGGCTCCACAATCCCCGTCCTGGCCCAAACCCACCCCCGCCATCCGGACACGGACGGCGACGGATTCACCGACGGAATGGAGGTTCTGGTCCTGGGGTCCGATCCGCTTGATCCGATGGATCCCGATCCGGCCCTGCCGGGCAATGCCGATCAGGACAACGACGGGCTGCCCGCCGCGCTGGATCCCGATGACGCCAATCCCGATACGGACGGCGATGGGATGATGGATGGCTATGAAGTGGCCCGTGGCGCCGATGCGGCCAACCGCGACAGCCGCCCGCCTCTGGGCGACGTCCAGAACGATGGACGGCTCAACAACATCGACGCCATCATCCTGTTCAACTACACCCTGGGCAATGTGACCATCGACGCCATGCCCGGCGCCTCGGAAGCCGATGCTCAGGTAAACGGCATTCTAAACAACATCGACGCCATTCTCTTGTTCAATCATACTTTGGGTAATGCCCCCCGCCTGCCTTTATACGAATCCCGTCCCCTTCCTGTCATGCCGACGCCGATCCCCCCCACGCCCTCGCCCACACCGACACCGACTCCTTCCGCAGTCATCGAAGTCGAGCCGAACGATGAAACAGCTCAGGATCTCGGCCCGATCAACGTGGGCGAAACGTTGCGTCTTCTGGGCCGGGCGGAAAGCGGCGGCTATGACGGCCAATTCTACACGGGTGATTTCGACCAATTCACGTTTGAACTACTCCAGGGAGGGACCGTGGAAATTCTGCTGGAATGGGATGACACAGCCGATGTGGATTTTTCCATCTATCAGGGCGACGAAACGCTGGGACTCCAAGTGGGAGATGAAAAGCCGATCAATCTTGTCGGCCCGTTGGACGCAGGGGTCTATCAAATGGCTATTGCCTCGAAAGATTCACCAGCCGACTATCATCTGACGATCACGGCGGGCCCGTAACCAACAGCCATCAAGCCAATCTTGTCTCCCAATGCCAAAGCGGGAATGATTTCCAGTGAATCATTCCCGCCTCAAAGTCTCCGCTACGGTCAGACCATCGGTCAGATGGTCACACCCTCCCGCAGGTCGGGCTTGATGAACGTTTCGGCGTCGGGCACGTTGGTGACTTTCATGTCTTTCCAGTTGAAGTCCAGGCGCTTGCCGGAGCGAATAGCCACATTGCCCATGAGCGAGAACTCGCTGAGGGGGCCGGAATAGTTGAAATTCGTGCTCGGCGTGGTTAAGCCGCGACAGCCGTCCAACCAGTCGCGGTGATGGCCCTTGACGCGCGCGATGGTTTTGGGCGGGCGCTTGTAGGCGCGCATTTTGGATTCGGGAATGATGCGGAGGGATTCGCCCCAGCCGCCGCCGAGGATGGCGCCTTTGGTCCCGATGAAGAGTATCCCATGATCGTCGAGTTCCCGACCGGCTTCCAGTTCGGCCGGACGGGGCGGTTTGATCCCGCCTTCGTACCAAGTGATCCGTACGGGCGCCATGCCGGCGCGTTTGGGGAAGTCAAAATAAATGAGCGACGCGGCGGGGCAGGTCTCTTTCGACCCGCCACACACGCTGGCCTCAACGTTGAAGGCATCCGCTTCGTACAATTTCAGCGCCCAGAAGGCCGGATCGAGATGATGACAGGCGAAGTCGCCGATCGTCCCCGATCCGAATTGCCACCAGCCACGCCAGCGCACGGGCGCATAGTCCGGATGGTACGGACGCCAGGGAACCGGCTCCAACCACCGCTTCCAGTCAAAGCCTGCAGGAACCGGTGGCGTTTCCTTGGGGCGGTCCGTAAAGGATGTCCAGCGATTAGCGCCAGTGTTTGTCCACGAATGCACTTCGGTGATGTCGCCGATGGCGCCATCCCAAATCCATTCACAGGCCAGACGAACGGACTCGCCGGAATGGCCAAAGTTTCCAAGTTGCGTGGCCACGCCCGCCTTGCGCGCCGCCTCGGTCACCACGCGCGTCTCATGAACCGTCCGACACAGGGGTTTTTCGCAATACAGGTGTTTCTTCGCGGCCAGGACGTCCAAGGCGATCACGCCGTGCGAATGATCGGGCGTCGCCAACAGGATGGCGTCGATGTCCTCGTTGGCGAGCATTTCTTTATAATCGTGATAGGTCGGGCAGGGCTGGCCGGTCTGTTCTTTCACCAGATCCAGGGCTGGCTGGAGGCCCGCCGTCCCGCCGTAGTAGAACATGCTGTAGTCGCTTTTTTCATTCAAGTCACACAGGGCGGCGATTCGCGTGTCGGACTCCAGGAACAACTGCTTCATGTTGACGATGCCCTGGCCGCCCGTCCCGATGATCGCCACATTGATTGTCTCGCTGGGAGCGGTAGCGCCTTCGGCTCCAAGGACCGAAGCCGGTATAATAGTAAACGCCGTGGCCGAAGCCGTGTGTTGCAGGAAGCGCCGCCGGTTGATTCCCGTCGCGCCCGTTGAGTGGTTCATCCCTTCCGTCTCCTTTAAAATTGCGCAATTGGCCGCCTCGAAAAACTCAAATGAGGGACAATGATAAGCAAGTGTCCCTCGTTCATGGTGTTTTCGTCAAGCCCAACGGTCTTATGGGCGGTGGGATTCAAGGAAAGGGTGACTCGGCGGCAGCCCGGTCAATTTTTTCACGGCCCCGACCGAAGCGTGGATACCGAGTGCGCCATTCCGGATAGTTCCAGAAGGTCAAAACCGCTCCATACACAAAACCGCCGATATGGGCCCACCAGGCGATCTGATCGCGTGTCGAAAAGAAAGAGCCCAGGCCGCTGGTCAATTGAGTAAAGAACCAGAAGCCCAGAAAGATCATGGCCGGCAAGGGGAAAAAGAAGGGGGGGAAAATAATGAATGTGATGACCAAGGAAAAGGGATACAATAGGAGGTAAGCGCCCAGAACAGCTGAAATCGCGCCGCTGGCGCCAATGACCGGCTCGATGGAAGAAGGATTGGTAGCCACATGGGTCAGCGTGGCGAAAATGCC
>JADFCT010000135.1 GCA_017161665.1 Candidatus Sumerlaeota bacterium | reverse complement strand
GCGAACACTGTGACCTCGAATCCCCGCGCGTTGAGAAGGCGTGTAACGTCCTGGCGGGATTTTTCGTTGAAATCGCTATAGTAAATACTTCGTTTCGTACTCATTGCACATCGCTCCGAAAAAATGATCCGGGAAACCGTATTTAACGGGCGGCGGTTTCCGACTCCCGGCTTCCGCTTTTCCCTATCTGCTCCTGATACTGATCAACAATCTTTTGGACCTGAGGGACAGTGACCCGCGTATGCACCTCGTCGTTGACCATCAACACCGGCGCTTGTCCACAAGCGCCGATACAACGGGCGCACTCCAGGCTGAACACGGAGTCCGCCGTTATCCCACCAAAATCAATTCCCAGGATGCGTTTGAACTCTTCGGCCAAGTCTCCGGCGCCCTTGACATAACAGGCCGTGCCCATGCAGACGGAAACGCGGAACTGGCCACGCGGTGACAGCGAGAAATAATGGTAGAATGTGGCGACGCCATAGATCTTGGAGCGAGGAATCTGCATCTTGGTGGCTATATACTCCACCGCTTCTTCAGCGATGTAGCCGAACAGATTCTGAGCCTTATGAAGAACAGGAATCAATTCGCTGTCCTCGTGGGGGCGTCCCTTGCGCTCGTTAATGAACGCTTCCAGTTCCAGAAAGCGTGGATCGCTGGGACGAATGCAACTTTCCTGATTACCATCAATCCCACGACCCGGAATCACGCCGTGAGGGAAGTGCTGACGGTAGTGGGTGTGCAGCAGTTTGTGCGCCCGATGGCTCCCCGGTTTTTCCAGATAGTCGTCGTAGAGTTTCTGGATATGTTCGTTCTGATGGGAGCAGCGATGTTCCTTGGCTTTGTCAATGCCATACAGCGCCGAGGCCCGCTTCGCCATCAATTCGCGATCCATGGGGACCGCGTCCTGCCCGGCATACGGCTGGCCGCCGCCGCCGATGCAACCGCCCGGGCAGCCCATGATTTCGATGAAGTGGACGTTCTTTTCGCCCCGTCGGACCGCTTCGAGCAGTTTAATGGCGTTGCCCATTCCGTGCGTGACCGCCACATTAATCGTGATGCCTGCGATCTCGACGGATGCTTCCTTGATCGCTCCCGTGACGCCGCGAACGGCCTCAATATTCACATCCGGCATTTCTTCGCCGGTCAACATTTGATGCGCGGTCCGAACCGCTGCCTCCATTACGCCGCCGGTCGCCCCGAAAATGGCGCCCGCGCCTGTGGACTCACCCAACGGATTGTCAAATTCTTCGGGCTCTAAGTTCGCGAAATCCAGCCCCATGGACTTAATCATCCAGGCCAATTCCCTTGTGGTGATGACGGCGTCCACGTAGGGCAAGCCGTTCTCATCTCGCAGTTCTTCGCGGGCGGCCTCATATTTTTTCGCCGTGCAACACATGGCGGCGATTGAGTAAATGTCCTGAGCCCCCAAACCCATCTTTTCCGCCCAATAGGATTTGATCAGCGCGCCCTGCATACTCATGGGGGATTTACAGGATGAAATGTTGGGGATGTATTCGGGATAAAACTGTTCCACAAATTTCATCCATGCCGAGGAACACGACGTTAACATGGGCAAAGGTTTGCCCGGTCCCAGGTCACTGGTGCCGTGAGCCTTGATCCGGTTCACCAGTTCGTTCGCCTCTTCCATAATCGTCAGATCGGCTGTGAACTGGGTGTCGAAGACGTAGTCGAATCCCAGGCGCCGCAGGGCAGCGACCGTTTGGCCTTCCATGTTGGCCCCCGGTGGAATGCCGAAGGCTTCGCCGATGGCCGCGCGGACGGAGGGAGCAAATTGAGCTACTTTGGTCACATGTGGGTCACTGAGTTTCTGCCAGACCTCGTCATAGTTCATGTTTTCGAGGAAAGCGGCTGTGGGGCAGACGTTGATGCACTGACCACAATTGGAACAGACGGAGTCGGCCAGCGATCGCTCAAAGGTCGGAACCACCACGGATTCAAATCCTCGGTGAGCGACTGTCAGCGTATGGATACCCTGGACTTCGCCGCATACACGCACACAGCGACCGCACAAGATGCACTTGTTGGGATCGCGAATGACGCCCGGCGCCTTATAATCGGATTTGTAATTCTTCTTTTCTCCGGCGAATTTGCGCTCCCGAACCCCCAACTGATAGGCCAGGCGTTGCAATTCGCAATTGCCATCCCGCTCGCACGTCTGGCAATCTTCGGGGTGATTGTCCAATTGGAGTTCCACAATATTTCGCCGAATCTGACGCAGTTTCGGCGATGTGGTCCGGACGTTCATGCCTTCGGCCACAGGGAAAGCGCACGAAGCGACCAATCCCGGCGCGCCTTCCACCTCGACCACACACACACGGCAGGCGCCGGGCGTGCTCAAGTAGGGATGATAACAGAGCCGCGGCACTTTAACGCCGACGACCTCGGCAGCGTGCATGATAGTTGTGCCTTCCGGCACGGTCACGCGCACCCCGTCTATAATTAAATTGACCTGTCCATTCTTTTTCTCACTCATATCCAAATCTCTCCTGGAGCAGCCGAACGAACTCGCGCATGTGGCGCCGTTCGGCGAAGATGGGACGCAACAAGGCCGTCCCGCCTGAGATGCTGATGATTTGTCGCCTTTTGCAAAATGTCTCAGTCCTAACTGCGAGTGACCGCGTCGAAACGGCAGGCGGCAAAACATTCTCCGCACTTGATACACTTGGACTGGTCAATGGTGTGGAGCTTCCGTGTTTCGCCGCTGATGCACTTGACCGGACATTTTCGCGCACAGGCGCCACACCCGATACACGCGTCGTTGATTTCATACGTGATCAATTGCGTGCAGACCCCGGCTGGACAGCGTTTCTGGCGTGTGTGGGCCACGTACTCGTCGCGGAAATGGCGAATCGTACTGAGAATTGGATTCGGCGCCGTCTGGCCCAACCCACAGAGCGAGGCAAATTTGACCGTTTCACCCAACTCCTCCAACAATTCGATGTCGTGTTCTTCGCCCCGTCCGCTGGTGATGCGTTCGAGGATCTCATACATCCGCTTCGTGCCCTCGCGACAGGGGGTGCATTTGCCGCAGGACTCGTTCATGGTGAACTCAAGGAAATATTTGGCCACGTCCACCATACACGTCGTTTCGTCCATGACGATAAGGCCGCCCGAGCCCATGATGGAGCCGATGCCTTTGAGGGACTCATAGTCAACGGGCGTGTCCAGGTACTGGGCGGGAATACATCCGCCGGAGGGACCGCCTGTCTGAATCGCCTTCAGACTGCGACCGCCTTCCACGCCGCCAGCCACATCGTAAACGATTTCGCGCAGCGTCATCCCCATGGGCACTTCGACCAGACCGGTATTGCGCACCTTACCAGCCACGGCGAACACCTTGGTCCCTTTGCTGTCGGCCGTGCCGATGGAGGCGAACCATTCAGGTCCGTCCAGGATGATGACGGGCACATTGGCCCAGGTCTCCACATTATTGATGACTGTCGGCTTGCCCCATAACCCCTCGACGGAAGGATACGGCGGCCGCGGGCGCGGTGTGCCCCGCTCGCCTTCAATGGAATGGATCAGAGCCGTTTCCTCGCCACAGACAAAGGCCCCGGCGCCGAGTCGGACTTCGATGTCGAAATCGAAACCCGATCCCAGTATATCCTTGCCGATCAAATTATGGGCGCGGGCCTGCTCCAAGGCGATTTCAAGGCGCTTAACCGCGAGCGGATACTCCGCGCGAATGTAAATATATCCCTGGTGGGCGCCAATGGCATACCCACCGATCGCCATCCCCTCCAATATCGTGTGGGGATCGCCTTCAATGGCGCTCCGATCCATGAAGGCGCCGGGATCGCCTTCGTCCGCGTTGCAGATAATATATTTGGTATCGGCTTTTTGAGTGGCGGCGAAATTCCATTTCACACCTGTGGGAAACCCTCCGCCACCGCGTCCGCGCAATCCGGAGTCTCGCATGGCCTGGATCACTTCTTCCGGTTTCATGCCCGTCAGTGATTTAGCCAGCGCCTCATATCCGCGAACCGCCAGGTACTCATCAATATTTTCGGGATCAATGACGCCACAGTTGCGCAATGTCAGGCGCAGTTGTTTTCCAAAAAAACGCGCATCGCCAAAGAGACGAAAACTGCGATTCGCGATCCGATCCGCGTGCGACACCTTGTCTTCCATGGGATGACCGGAGACCAAGTGTCCCTGGACAATCCGGGTCGCATCATTGGGTGTCAACCGACAATAGGTGATATTATCGGGATAGACATGCGCAACGGGGCCCCGCGCGCATAATCCGCGACAACCGGTCTCGACCACTTCCACGGATTCCGATAGATGCGCGCGCTGAATCTCGACCTTCAGGTTGTCAAACAGGGCTTGGCCGCCCTTTTTCCGACATGAAGGTCCCAAACAAACGGCTACCACTCGATGTTTGTGATTTTTCTTACTCATTGAGCGTCCATTCCTCGATAACTTTCCCGCCGTAAATATGCTCTTCAATAATACGGCGCATCTTTTCAGGCGTTACTTTTACATACTTGGCCGGGATTTCCCGGGCCCGAACCACTTCGACCATCGGTTCCATGTCACATCGGCCGACACAGCCTACCTGGCCAATATGCACTCCGTCGAGACCGCCCCCTGCCTTAATGTGGGCCAGCAACTCCCACACCGCTTTCGATCCGGCCGCATGTTCACATGTGGCGGCTCCCACCGAAATCCGTGTGGCTGTTGTGTACTTGTGCTCCCACAAACGGGTGATCGCCTCGTTACGCATTGAAATCAGTTGTTCCAAAGGCGTCGCCATAACTATCGATCCCTGCCTTCAATGAGATTGTTTGCCAAACCGCCCCAATTATGTTCAGGCGCTGGCGGGAAATCAAGGCTCAAATCAGGAAAACTTTCGTGATTTGAGCGTCTTTGCATTCTGAAAAACCGAATCGCCCCAATGCCCGGATTCCCAAGAGCAAGCGTATCTGTTTTTAACGTGAGCTGTTTTTTTGGTCAAGGGATATGATTTTTTCAAGTCCAACAAATCGTAACAGTGACCGAGATCATACGGCCGGCGCCCAGACAGACCCTATCGTTGCGCCTGTAAGGCCCCCGGCAGATTCCTTGGGCGCGCTCACTCATGACGGCGTCGAAGGTTGTCCGCAAACATCTGTATTCAACGATTCCGGTGAAGCCATGGAAGGACCGGGCCGTTGTGGGGCATTGGCTTATTTTGCACCGGCGGGAATGCGGTTCGTGTGTTTGCGGTATCGAAACCAGTGCAGCCAATAGTTATCGTGCATTCCATGACGCAAACAGCGGGCATTTCCCGGCCACTGGCTGTTTTGATAAGTGTATACACTGTCATTGATGGGCGCGGTCATGGTCATGGAATAGCGAGCCGACTGTCCTGTCGCGTCAGCGAAATAGTTTTGGAGGCTGACTTCTTCTTCACTGTACAGCGCTCGAGCCCAGGGAACCGATCGCGGGGTCTGGAAGTGCTGAATATAATAGTCGTTAAAGTTCACGCTGGAACCGTAAATCTGGACGCCCACGCTCACCATCATCAGCGCTCCGTAGGCGCGCCAGGTCCGGAAGACACGCTCTGATCGGAGGAATGCGCAGATGGGCAGAGCCAGCATCCAGTGGATCTGAAAGATGTGTCGTGGTCCCCAACACCAGCCGCCGGCCCAGTTGCCCCATTTCGACATGACGCCGAGGAAGCAGATCATCGAGACGATCACCCCCCAGCCCAAAGCCGGTTCCCGTTGCAGGAAGGGGCCGATGGCCCAGAAAAAAAGGATCAGGACCGGTGAGAAGAAAAAAAGGCCTTTTCCGAAACTGAACAGGAAACCATGCAGTCCCACCAGCAGGGGAGTCGCGAATCGCAGTCCTTCGGCCTGATCGGCATAGGCAGGGGTCAGGTCGCCATAGAGTGCCAGATTCATGGCCGCGAAGATGCCCACCGCGCCGACAATCGGCGCTCCCCAAGCCAGCCAGCGTTTCCATGCTGTCGCCTCAAATTGGGATTGGATTGCAATGACCAAGCCTGTTCGAAAACGTTCCATCCCGCCCCGACCGCCAAACCAGGCGCCATGTCCATAAATCCTTGCCCCGGTCTGTCGCGTATGGGCCACAACTAAGTAAACAATCAGCCCCGGAGTCATAGCCAGCGTGTCCAGTCGGGTCAAAACCGCTCCACCGAGGAACAATCCCGCCCAGAGGGCATCACGGATCGTGTTTCGCTTCAGGCTTCGATGGAGGAAGAGAAAACAAAACAGCATTCCCAGCGCCGCCAAAGGTTCTGAAAAGAATGTGCGCGCCTGGGGCCAGGCCATCGTCCCAAAGGCATAGAGCAGCGTTGTCAGCCACGCGGTTTGGGTTTCGTGGGTGAGGCGATAAACGAATGCGAACATGGCCGTCGCAAAAAAGGCCCCCAGGAAGGTGTTGAACCAGGAGACAAAGAATCGCAGACCACGCCCCCTGGCGTCGTGGGAGTATTGCATCGCGATTTCACGAAAGTCGCTCAACAAATCGCTCCAGTCCAACCGTTCAACCCACAACCGACCAACCACATAGAACGGAATGGCCAGAATGGGCTGGCCGATGCCATATTGCGGATACTCCTGCCCATCTTTACCCGTTCGCGTGGCAAAGGCCGTTGGGATTGGCTCGATCGCCAGGGCGCCGGACGTGACGATGGCTTCTGTGGTTCGAAACATGATTTCGCCATCGGGTGAAAAGATGTGCCCCCCCATGGTGGAGGCGTACACCAAAAAAACAATCCCCCACACACTGAGATACGATCGGAGGCCCGCTGCTGGGGCGGAGCATGTGGTCTGTTCGTTCATAAATCACCTTATACCTGTCAGGCGCCCTAAGATTCCGGCACGGGTCCGAATGTGGATTCATATAGCGCCTTGGCGGCTTCCATCCCGTCGAAACCGCCGGGCAGTTCGATCGATTGGCGCAGGAATTCGCGGGCTTCTTCCTTCCGGTCCAGCGCGATCAAGACGGCGGCCAGATGATACAGGATTTCGCCATTGGGCTCCCGCATTTCCCGTTGCGCGCGATGCAGATCACCAAGGGCTTCCAGATATTGGCCCTTTCGATAATAGATCCATCCCCGCGTGTCGTAAAGGCTCGGATCCGGCAAGACGCTGAGCGCTTGCGTGGCGATCGTTAAGGCTTGATCCAGTTCAAAGCCCAGCACGGCATACATCCAGGCGACCTGATTGCGAAGGACAGCGGCCATTTGATCCAGCATATCCGCCTGCGCTTCCATCGCCGCTTGTTCGAGAAGTCCCGCGTCTTGCGCCCGTCGGCGGTGATCGGCGGCCAGATTCACCAGCCCTTCGGCCCGAGCCAAGAGTCGGCGGGCCATGCGTTCCCCCCCCCGATGGGCTTCAGCTGCACGGCCCAGTTTTAATAACATCTCGGCATGAGAGATTTCCGCGATTGTGAACCAATCGGGCAGGGTGTCGTCGGGGGAAAGGGGGAAGGGAGTTGCGGTCGGCGTCGAGGCCCAGTCATCCAGTATGGCCAAGGTGACCGTTGGCGTCGCAGGCGCCGTGAGCGCGGTCACCGTCGTCCCCTGGGGTTCCACAATTTTTTCCAGGGCCAACACCATGGCCTGCCGATAGGCCGCTTCGGCCTGGGTGTAGTCTTCTTGTCGCCAGTTGATGCGCCCCCGAAGGTAATGGCCCATCGCGTCCCTGGGGCGTTTCGTCAGTAAAGCGTCCACGATGGCGCCCGCCCGCGTGGGATTCATTTCCACTTCCAGCCGCGCCTCATTCCGCAGCCAGTAGGCCGCCGTGTCGGAAACACGACTTTTCTTTCGGACCCAGGCCACGGCCAGATCCGGACGACCGATGGCGCTTTCCATCATATAAATGGCCCGATCATTGTAAAGATCACTCGTGCGGGGGGGATAAACAGAAATGAAAAGGGCCAGGGCCGTCAGGGCCATCAGGCCGAAAAAGGCGTTTTGCCCGGCGGCGATCATGCGGGGCGACGCCCCCATTCGCAATCGGCTGAAATAAAAAAGACCCAACGAACAACCGGCCAGGAATCCTCCAACATGGGCCCAGCCGTCCACAGACGGCATCAGGAAGCCGAGAAAAATGATCATCAGCAAATAGCCCGCCACCCAGCGTGACGGACGGGAGTTCATAAAGGCGCTCAAGGACCCACGGGCCATTAGATCGGCCGCCAGCATGGCCCCCGCCACTCCGAAAACGGCGCCCGACGCTCCGACGGAGTAGTAGGGAACCACCTCGCCCTCAACAAAGAGAATCTCCAGCACATGCATCATATAACCGAAGAGATTGCCCATGACGCCGGAGAACAGATACAAAACCAGAAAGCGCTGACGGCGCAGCAGGGTTTCAATCCAGAATGAAAAAATAAACAGAGCGACCATGTTCAGGATCAGGTGAACGACGCCTTGATGCAGAAAAACCGAAGCGCACAAGCGCCAGTAGTCGCCCGCTTCGATCAGGCAACCGGCAAAAGCGCCGCTTTTGAGCAGGGTCCTATCCAGATCGCCCAGAAGGCGCGTTGCCAGGGTTTGGAAACTTAAATCCGGCGCCGGGACGACGACCGTCAACACGAGGATCAGCGTGTTGAGAAGCGTCAACGCCACCGTTACTCGCAGCCGGGGATCCAGAAGCCCTCGAGGTGGCGTCAGGATGGTCAGTCGCTCCATGCGATTGGCGGGGATACGTATGCGGCGCCCCTCCTGATTCTCAATGGTGATGTGTTTTTTTTCGTGCGGCTCCAATAGTGTTCATCCTTGTATCGGTTGTGCGGTTGGGGCCGCTGCTGGGCGGTTATATTCCCGTTTCCGCAAATACCATAAGCCGCCCCCCCACAGCAAAACCAGCCCAATCCAATACCAGGGCCCCCGCAACTTAACCGGTGTTGAACGGTGCCAGGCCGTCTGAAGACTGAAAAAAGCCGGCCAACTCTGTTCAAAGATCGGACTTTTCAACAGCGGGGAGTGGAAAAACTCGATGCGCAGTAACGATTGCTTGGCATAGGGGCCGTGCGGGGGTTGGGGATCGACCAGGGTCGGCGCCGCCACAATCCAGATGGAGACGACTAAGGCTGGCGCCAGGGCGGCGGCGACGATTCGATGCAGACGAATCGCCCACAACAGGGGCGGCATGGCGAACGGCAGGGCCGGGATCAAGTGTCGGGGGCCCAGCGTCCATCCCCCCCACCACATGTAATAGGAGCTATTGAACCACAAATAGGCCACTCCCAT
>JADFCT010000134.1 GCA_017161665.1 Candidatus Sumerlaeota bacterium | reverse complement strand
ACCGACGCCCGTCTTTGATGACAGCGATGGCGACGGTCGCGGCGATCTGTGCGAAACCGACGACACGGCCCTGTTGCTGGCCCCCGGCGCCACGATCACCAACATCATGCTGTCTGACAGCGACCTCGACGGTCTCCTGGACGGCCAGGAAGATCCGGGCGACTGCACGGATCAGATCACGCCGCTGGCGCTGACGAATCCGCGCAAGCGCGACACCGACGGCGACGGCTTCAACGACGGTATCGAAGTCCTGCTCCTCGGCTCCGATCCACTGGACCCGGATTCACCGGGCGATGTCATTGACGCGGACGGCGACGGCGTGCCGGCTTCCATTGATCCGGACGATTCGACCGTCGATGCGGACGGTGACAAGTTCTCGGACGCCTACGAGTTGGTCGCCGGTTCCGATCCCAGCGATGCCGCTTCCGTCCCGGCTTTGGGCGATGTCAACGGCGACGGCGCCACCCAGAACCTCGACGCGATCATGATCTTCAACTACTCGCTGGGGAATGTGCCGCTGGAAATGATCCCGGCTATTGAGAACGCCGATGTTCAAAGCACAGGGCATATCAACAACGTGGACGGCATTGTGCTGTTCAACTGGACGCTGGGCAATGTTCCGGCTCTGCCGCTCTGAGTCAAATCCGAGAGGCGCTCGCCCCATTGGGGGGCGGCGCCTTAAAACGATCCGCCGCTATCGTCCCCAGGGGAGATAGCGGCGGATTGCTTTTAGCCCTTTGGGCCGATGGTCTCGTTTTTCAGCGGAACAGCGGGTAGTGGGCGCACATTTCGTTGACCTGCCCGCGAATGTTGCCGAGGATCGCGTCATCGTCTCGGTTTTTGAGGGCGCGCCCGATGAAGCCGCCAATACGGCGCATGTCATCTTCGCCCATGCCGCGTGTCGTCAGGGCCGGCGTGCCGATGCGAATGCCGCTGGTTTCGGTGGCCTTGCGGGTGTCAAAGGGAATTTTGTTTTTGTTGGTGGTGATGCCCGCGCGTTCCAGGACGTCTTCGGCCACGGCGCCCGTCACGTCCAGGGGGGTCAGGTCCAGCAACAGCAGATGGTTGTCCGTGCCGCCGGTGACCAGGCGGATGCCTTCGGCCTGAAGGGCTTCGCCCAAGGCGCGGGCGTTGGCGACGGTCTGCGCGGCGTATTCCTTGAATTTCGGCTCCATGGCCAACTTGAAGGTCACGGCTTTGGCGGCGATGGTGTGCATGAGCGGGCCGCCCTGGATGCCGGGGAAGATGATGCGATCCACTTTTTTGATCAGGTCGGCGCGACCGAGCACAAAGCCCGAGCGTGGGCCGCGCAGGGTTTTGTGTGTCGTGGAGGTGACGAGGTCGGCATAGGGCACGGGATTGGGATAGGCGCCGCCGGCGACGAGACCGGCGAAGTGAGCCATATCGACGAGGAGCCAGGCGCCCACCTCGTCAGCAATTTCGCGGAAGCGGGCGAAATCCAGCACCCGCGGATAGGCGCTGTAGCCGGCGATCAGGAGTTTGGGTTTGTGTTCGCGGGCGGCCTCTGCCAGGGCGTCGTAATCGATGCGCTCCGTTTCGGGATTCAGACCATAGCCGCGGGCGTTATAGTATTTTCCCGAGAAATTGACTTTGAATCCGTGGGTCAGGTGCCCGCCGGCGTCCAGATCCATCCCCATGACGGGATCGCCGAATTCGATGAGGGCGAAGTAGGCGGCCATGTTTGCTGCGGAGCCGGCATTGGGCTGCACATTGGCCGCTTCGGCGCCGAAGAGCTGACAGGCCCGGTCAATGGCCAGTTGCTCGACGATGTCGGCATTGACGCAACCGCCGTAGTAGCGCTTGCCCGGATAGCCTTCGGCGTATTTATTGGTCAGCACGCTGCCTTGCGCTTCGAGGACCGCCGGGCTGGCGAAATTCTCTGAAGCGATCATCTCCAGCGTTTCAGTCTGACGTCGGTACTCGGCGTCGATGGCTCCGCTGATTTCGGGATCCACGGTTGACAATCCATCCGCTCCATTGGCGGAAATCACTTGTTTAGCATCCATCGGATTCAATGGCACGCCTCCAAAAAAAAGTCGTTAACGGTCGCAGCTGCATCCACATCCACAGCCACCGGTCCTATCCATATCGTCATCCTCGGCCCCCGGCAGGGTGGGATCCGGCGCGCGAAAATCCGCCGTGACGCTTTCAATCTTCTCGATCCGTCGCTGATGGCGTCCGCCTTCGAAGGGCGTGGTCAGCCATATTTCGACAATGCGCCGATTCAGCGCCGGATCCTGATGGCGGGCCCGAAGGGCCAGGCAATTGGTATTGTTATGGGTGCGGCACAGTTGCGCGTCATATTCGTCCAAACACCGCGCGCAGCGGACGCCGGTCACCTTGTTGGCCACATAACTCATCCCCAGGCCCGTCCCGCACATGAGAATGACCCGATCCACCTCGCCCTGGCGAAAGGCCCGCAAGGCGCGGATCGCGAAATCGGGATAATCGACCGACTCCGATCCATCGTATCCAAAGTCGATCACTTCATGACCCAACCGTTCAATCTCGGCAACAATGGGACCGCGGGCTTCCACCGCGGCATGGTCCGACGCGAATGCAATTTTCATTCGAAACACGCCCCAAATCTTTACCTGATACCAGCAGTGGCTTGTCGCGAACAGACGGGGCTCTCGCTACCCGGCTGCTTTCCGAAACAGCGGTGACCGACCGGAAGGGAGGGTCTGCGAGTTGGTCTCACATCCTGAGACCATAAGCGCTCAGCTTCGGCGCCACCCCTCCAATGCCGCATTCAGGTTTCGTTGAAAAAGAAAGGTACCTTGAACGCCTTCGGAGGGAATTGCAACCCGCTTTTTCGACAGATTCCCCACCGAGGGGCAAAAGGACCCCATCCCTGCGGACGGCGCAAACGAACCATCCCCCGATGCCAGTTTGACATCGGGGGATGGCTTTTCGTTGGTTTTGGGGGAATCCGACTCAGCGGATCATGTCATCGGACGGCATGGATGTGTCGTCGAAGTAGTAGTCCGGCAAATCCCATCGCATGTCAATGCGTTCATATTTATCCATCAGATCCTCGCTGAGATCCAGATCGGTGAGGATGCGTGGCGTGACGAAGACGGCCAGGTCCTGTTTCCGTTGATCGTCATCCGTGTTTCGGAAGAGCCAGCCCAGGAATGGGATTTTGCCCAGCCAGGGGACCGAGATGGTGCTGTTGGAAATATCCAGTTGCCGCAGGCCCATTAAAGCGGCCGTGTCGCCGTCGCGAATGATGCGGCTGGTGGTGGAGTGGCGTTCTTTGATCACCGGCGCTTCACCGGCGCGGGGGAGATTCTGCATCCGCTCCAGAATCGCCTGTGTCGCGACGATCTCCATATTGACGTACCCGGTGTCGGTAATGATGGGCGTCACCTGCATCTGAATGCCCACCGGCGCAAAGGTGGCGGTGGCGGTCATCTGTCCCGATTCATCGATCGTAACTTCTTCATAGGGGATCTGCGTTTCCAGGCGAATGATGGCCGGCACGTTATTGATGGTCGCCACGCGCGGATTGGCCAAGGTTTCCGCTTCGCCGGAATCTTCGAAGGCCCGGAGTTGCAGCGCCAGGTTGAATTCCTGATCATCAATATCGAAGGTGTCGCCCCATTCCCAAACCCCGCCGGGTGTAATGCTGACCGGATAGCGGCTGAAGCCCGCCGACTCAAATCCGTACAGGTTGGGCGTGATGGGGTCGGCAAAGCCGTTGGGCGACACGATGGAGTGGGAGTCGTTGCGATAAATATCCCACGAAATGCCCAAGTTGCGTCCGGCTGTTTGGGTGAGTTCGACAAACCGCGCTTCGATTTCCACTTGTTTGTCGGGCTGATCCAGTTCGGGGACGATCTCCCGAATGGTTTTGATCATGGCCGGAGTGGTGGAAACGATAACGGTGTTCGAGCGCATATCGATACTGACCGCGCCCTTGGTTTCCTCCAACAGCGGATCCAGGACCTTCTGAATTTCATCGGCCCGCACCCAGTTGAGTTTGAAGCGAACGGTCTGCATGAAGACTTCTTCTTCACCCTGGATTTTGGATCGTTCCGTAATCATGATGATCCCGCTGCCCCCCCGGCGAATATCCATGGCCAGGTCATGGGAGGCCAGTACGCTTTCCAGGGCGTCGAGGATCGGCGTTTCATCCAGATACATCCCACCCACTTGGAGCGTGGCGTATTTGGGCGGCACGACAATGCTCAGTCCGGCTTCGATGCTCAGCCAGCGAACCAGATTGCCGAGCGACATGCCTTCCGTATTGATGGTGATGCGTCGATTGGCCAAGCGCTGTTGATGTTCATACATCAGGCGCTCGGATTCGCTCATTTGCGCCAGATGGGATTTGGGATTCGACTCGGGCACAAAGGCTTTTTCCGTGGTCGTCTGTCCCGCGTCCACACCGGCCGCCTCAACGGATACGACCATTGAGCGCGCCGGCGCCATATCCGTCAAGGGCGGGGCTACGGCGTCTTGGGGATACTCCACGACAATGGTGGCCCCCTCGGCAGCCTCTACAGCAGCTGGCGCGACCGTGTCCGCCGCTTCAGCTGTATCGGCCGTTTCGACCGCTTCGGCTGTTTCAGCGGTTTCGGTTCTTTCGACCGTTTCCACCGTTTCGATCAAGCCTTTTTTCTCGGATTCTTTTGGGGGTATCACCACCATGGATGTGCGAATGCCCTCAATCCGTTTATGCCGCAATTGGTCGATAAATTGGTCGTAAGAGGTTGGATCGCTTTCCCCTCCTTCCGCCCGAACCCAACAGATCGACAGCAGCAACACAACCGGGAGCGTGACCGTCACGGCTCGAACGCCAGCGGCCTTTAAAATTCCCTGTTTGTAAGCGCCTGCTTGATATCCTATCATCTGCCGGCCACTCCTTTCGTCACCAGTTCGAATACATACTTCACTCATACGACGTCATTCGTTCTATTCGCGAACGCCGCTACTTGAGCGGAGCGTCCTTGATTTGCAGATCATCTTTCAGATCATCCGCAGTAAATCCGAAATCCACGATATGCATCCGGTCCGCGTAGGCAAAGACCACTTGTTTTTTTTCAATGCGTTCCACGATCACTTCGGCAAAGCCCGGGACCGCATCACCGACTTTCAATCGTTCGTTGCGGAACAGGATTTGAGGGGTTTGGGACCACAAAATTCCCTGAACATCGCGTCGCACCTCATCGGGGAGCATGCGCTGTTCTTCGGCCTTGGCCTGACTGACCTGCTGTGTTTTGGACTTTTCCTTGTCCAGGGCGGCCAGCTTATTGATCGCGTCGGATAAGGCCTTTTGGGCGGGATCTAATTCCATGGCGCCCTGTGGCAGGGTGACGATGACCTGTTCCAGGATTTCCTGGGCCTGTTCCAAGTCCTCCGGCCCTCCCTGGGCGATCAGTTCAATGGCCTTTTCGGTCCGTTCGGTGGCGATCACGCTCATCCGCAGCCAGGGGATCACCATGGGATTCCGCAAGCCTTCCGGATCATAGGCGAAACGTGATTCCAGGCGAAGCCGTTTCAACGCCAAGCTGCCTTCCTGAAAGATGTTGCTCACCGGTCCTTCTTCCTCTTCGCGTCCTTTGGGGATGGCGTTTTCCTCTGGCGCGGACGCCATGGTTTGCTTGACGGGTGTGGGCGTGGGGGTTGGCGCCGGGGCCAATTCCTCCGCCGAAGCGATTTCCGCCGTCACCGTCGTCGCCGCCTGATCCTCCGCGACGACATCCGTCGCGGCCTCCTGGGCCGAAGCCATACCCACCCCGCCCATGATAACTGTCAATACTGTTATCCAAAGCAATCGATTCATCGTCTCACCTCGTCTGCGCCGTGTCGCTCGTTTCCCAACCACTTGGGGCTTGGCTGAATCCTGTTAATCTTCCGTGACCCTTGCCGCCGGGGCCTTTGCCGTTGTCGTCGCCGGCGCGCCTTGCGCCGCCGCGGGTCGCGGATTGAAGGTATACACCCCCAGTTCGATCAACGCATGTTGAATGCTGGGGCGATCGTCGACCTTGTCGTTGTCGATCGTGAAGGACTTGATGCGCATAAAGCGCTGTTCGTTATCTTCGAGCAGGTTCATCAGCATTCCCAGTTCGTGGAACCGTCCGAAACACTCGATGGAATAGACCGTCTCGTTGTACAATCCCAAGTCTTGTGGATCGGACCGTGAAATGTTGGTGAAGCCCACGCCGGTCAATTCAAAACTCTCAAAGAGAATATCCATGATCGTCAGCGTCGGATCGGGCTGCCAGCGTTGGGCCGCCTGGTCAAAATTGGCTTTGAGCTCGCGCAGCAGTTCGCTGCTTTCTTTCAGGCTTTTATATTCCGTCTCGTTCTTTTTGAGGGTTTCTAATTTGGTCATGGCCGCTTTCGTTCGCGTGGTATAGCCGTTGATAATCCCGTCACCCCACAGGAAATCGAAGTAGTACAGGGCGCCGAAGGACAGACCGAGGAGCACCGCGCAGGAAATCAGCGTTGTTTTTTGACCGTCGGTTAGTTTCATTTTTTCGCCCCCACCTTTGTTATCGTCTCTTCGAAACCCGAATAGCGAACAGGCGTCTCAGCCGTCTGCAAATCGTATGTGAACTCAACCACTTCCAGCTGTCCCAATGGTCGGGTGCGGGGGTTGTTGTACTGGATGCCGGGCGCAAACCCGGACATAAACGACACGATGTCCGCGTCTTGCGTCGGCGCCGCAGCCAGGGTGACTCCGATTTCCGCGTCGGAAACCATCCGGACACTTTTTTTGTCCTCCCGCTTGAAGCGTCCCGTTTGCAAGAGCCGTTGATACTGTCTTGTCAGCGGGCCTCGCTCGGCCGACTTGGGCGCATAGGCCACGCCGGTGATCCGCAGCCGCTGGCGCACATACATTTCCATGCGTGTTTCCGGTTTGGGTCCACGCTTGGTGGCGTCCGCCTTGCTCCAGTCGTCCAGCGCCTTTTTCGCGTCATCGGCGACTTTGATCAGGCTTTCATCGAGCAGTTGGAGTTTGGTCAGGAAGATCTGATCCGGGGCCAACTGAGTCAATTGATGAATTTTTTCGCACCACAAAATTCGATTGGGCGAATCCAGAGCCAGCAAAACGGCGATCTCATTGGTCAACATGAGGTTGATTTCTTTGAGATCCTTCAATTCGCTTTCGAGATTTTTCAGTATCGCCTCGAGTTTTTTTACTTCGCTCTCTTTTGTTTCACAGGCCACGCGCGCGTCGCGAATGGACGCGTACTTGCCGTAGGCAAAATAGCCGATGCTGCCGATCGTGACCAGGATGGCCAGGGTGGCCAGTAACATACCTATTGCGGATCCTTCGCCACCACCGTCGCGCCCTCCTCCGCCGAAACTCGGAGCCGCGGCGGCGCCCATATCCTTGCCTTTTGCTGCCTTGGCTTGTTTCTTAGACGGCAACAGGTTGATCTGAATCATCGCCTCACCCTCCCAATTTCCGCAGAGCTAATCCGATACTCACGCCCAGAGCGAGTTTGTTGTCCGACAATGTGATCGTGTCCAGATTGCGACCGCTCGGCGCAATTCGCAACAGGGGATCAAAGGGTTCAACGGGAATGCCGAGTTCACTGGCGAACAGATCGACCATTTTGAACATACGCGCCGCGCCACCCCCCAGGATGACGCGTTCAACGGGATTGGATCGCGGTTGATTTTCGTAAAACTGTAAGGAGCGGCGAATCTCGACGATCAGGCCGTTGATCACTTCCTTCGCCGCCTGGGACGCCAGCGTCTCGGGGGAATCATCAATGGCCTCTTCGCCTGTCAATCGCTCCACCGAGCCGCGTAACGAATCAATGAACGATGTGTCGCTTTCCGCGACGCCTTCCGGCGTCGACGAACTGATCGACGTGTCCAGCAGGCTTTCCTGCATTTTCAGTTGCTCGGCCGTTTCAAAATCCATGTCCAGCCGTTGCATGATGCCCGAGGTGATTGAGTCGCCGGCGATGGCAATGTCGCGGGAAAAACGCGACGTGCCTTCCGAATAGACATTGATGTTGGTCACCTGCGCGCCCATGTTCACCAAGGCGATGACCTCGGAAGACTCGGGCTGGTAGTTCATTTCAAAACAATTGAAGAAAGCGAAGGAATCCACATCCACCACCGACGGCTGAATCCCGGCGGCGCGGACCATGTCCGCATGATCGTTGATCATGTCCTTGCGCGCTGAAACCAGCAGAACGTCCACTTTGGATGTGCCGGTTTCATCATGGATGTGCCCGAGCGTTTCGGAGTCCAGATACACATCGTCGATGTTGAAGGGAATGTACTCTTCGGCCTCGAAACGCAGGGCGCTGCGCAACTCGTCCTCGGGCATATCGGGCAATTGAAGGTATCGCACGATAATCGCCTCGCCGTTCACGGAGGTCACCGCTTGTTTGGCGGTGATCTGCGCGCTCGCCAGCGCCTGTTTGATCGCTTCGATCCGAGCCAGACGAAAGTCTTCAGCCGTATCGCCCATGGGTTGGACAGCCGCCGTGCCGAATTTTTCGACCTCGACTCCCGCCCCCGAACGCTTCAGCTGAATCACCTTCACCGCGCTGGAACCCACATCAAGCCCCACTGCCGGTTGACTCTTGAAAAACATGATCAGCCCCTATCCTTTTAGAAACAATAGACACCCACCTCTTGCGTCTATCGACCAGAACCGTCAAAGACTTTAGAAAAAAATTCGTAGAAAAAAAATAAGAACACGCCCACACCCAGTTTACAACACATACAGGAGAGCCATAGAGCAAAACCGGGGGAACTCACAAGTAAAAAAACACAAAACAATCTGTTTTTTTAATCCCCTCTGTGTTCCGGATCAAAGCCGCGGATCCGGGCAAGGCCTGCCAAGTCTGGTCTCCCGGCGAAGACATAAAGCCATAATCGAGCCAAAGGGCTCGACACGAATATTAAGAGAATGTGAAATCCGAAGTGCAATGAAATGAAGGACCTTCACTGATCACAATGGCGGAGTCCGCAATCATTCCTGCACACACGCCTCACCGCGACGCGATCAACATCCAGCGAATGCTACCGATCGTCATCTCAAAAAAAAATGACACAAGATATTGTACTCTAATTCCATAGGCGATAATTTAATTTCGAAACAGCGGAGCCGAACCATTCGTGAGATTGGGAATTCAGATGCCGCCCGGTTGCGCGATGAATCGGTTCTTTTCACCGATGGAATTTTAATGATTTCTCAAATGAAGTCTTCAGCAAAACGTCAAATTCATGACGGCATCCTTTTCCCATCGTTCATAAATTG
>JADFCT010000133.1 GCA_017161665.1 Candidatus Sumerlaeota bacterium | reverse complement strand
GGAAACGTTCCCGGATTTACAGGAGGTCGTTTCGAATTTGATCGCGCAACACATGCCGGATTCAGAAAACAGCGGGAAAGACTATCACGAACTCAACAACGACTTCTTCAACCGGTGCTATCCCCGACTGCGCGATCACTACCCGGACGAAATGGCCCTGGATCTCGACGAGTTGGTCAATGGGGTGTATCCCCAGTTTTATAAGCCATATCCGGTGAGCGCGGAGTATTTCCTGGTCAACGCGCAACTCTCCCCCAATTCCGATTGGGGCTTGTATCTGGTCGATACCTTCGACAACTTCGTTCCCATCGACATTTCGGAAGACTCGGAGTACCGATACGCCATCGAGCCGATGCCGCTGAAAAAACGCGAGCGCCCCGCGACCATTCCAGACCGAATCAACCTGCATGACCAGGAGGCGACCTGCTATATCCAGAACGTGTATCGCGGCCCCGGTCTCAAGGGCGTGCCCGAAGGCGTGGTGGACAGCCTGCGCATCTTCACCTACGCCTACGGCTACTACCGGGTCGGCAACCACCATCATCTGGGCGTCGAAAGCGGTTGGGACGTCAAGCGCATCCTGGGCACGGTCAAGGTCGAAAAAGACGGCTCGGCCATGTTCAAGATTCCGGCGAATACCACGCTCTCTCTGCAACCTCTGGACAAAGAGGGGCGCGCCTTGCAATTGTTCCGCAGTTGGCTGGTGGCCATGCCGGGCGAAGAACTCTCCTGCATCGGTTGTCACGAAGCCCCGGATGAGCCCCCCGTCTCCGCCAAGACCATCGCCTCGCTCAAGGCGCCCCAGCGCATCGCTCCGCGCCGTGAGCGCGTGGAAGGTTTTGAATTCAATGCCGAAATCCAACCGGTCCTGGATGCCTACTGTGTGCGGTGTCACGACGGCGCCGACGCGCATAAGCCGGACTTCAAGGACACGAGCATCGACAATCCCCAGGCCGCCAGCGCCAACTACAGCAAATCATACTACGCATTCCACAAGTACTTCCGGCGCCCCGGACCGGAGAGCAGTGGGACCATGCTGGTCCCGTATGAATATCATGCTTCCTCCTCCGAGGGCGTCCAGATGCTTCAGAAAGGCCATCACGGCGTCAATCTCGATCCCGATTCCTGGGAGCGGATTTACACCTGGATCGACATGAACGTCCCGTTCTATGGCAGCTGGAGCGCGGCGTATTCGTGCAATGAGGGCCTGACGAAATGGACGGCGGAGATCTCGGCCAGGGCGGCGGAAGTGCGCGCGAATTATGCGAACGTCCAGTCGGACTGGGAATACACGCCAGAGACAAGTTATCCCGTCAAACCTTCCGAAGAAAAGGGCCCTGAAAAAAGTGATCCTGTTGATGTGACAGCCGAAAACTGGCCCTTTGACGCCACAGTGGCGCAAGCGTTGCAGAAGAACGCTTCCGATCAGGAGCGCAAGACTCTGGACCTGGGCGAAGGACTCCGCATCACCATGGTCCGCATCCCCGCCGGCGAATTCGTCATGGGAAGCGACGGCGACACGCCTCAGGAACAGCCCAGGCACACGGTTCGGATCGCCAAGAGTTTCTGGATGTCCGAAAACGAGATCACCAATGAGTTGTATATGACCTTCAACCCGGACCACAATGCCGGCGTCTTTGATCAGCAATGGAAGGATCACGTGCGCCTGGGCTATTACTCCAACTATTCGAAGCAACCGGCTGTGCGCGTGAGTTGGAATGACGCGAACGCCTTCTGCGCCTGGGTTGCTGGTAAAACCTCCGCCAAGGTGTTGCTGCCCACCGAATCTCAATGGGAATGGGCCTGCCGCGCGGGCAGCGACCAGGATATGGCCTTTGGATCGAGGACAGTCGATTTCAGCCCCTTTGCAAACCTGGCGGACAAATCGATCGAAAAGTACGCCGTCACCGGGGTCAATCCAACATTCAACCGCAATAACGCGGGCAATCCGATCCTGGACTTTGTCCCGAGAATTGCCGAAATCGACGACAAGCAGTTTCTGGTTTCCGGAACGAAGCAGTATCAGCCCAATGCCTGGGGCCTGTATGACATGCACGGCAACGTGGCGGAATGGACCCGTAGCGATTATGTCGCGTATCCGTATCGGGCCGATGCCAGCAATTCACTGGACGCCACCACCGAAAAAGTCGTCCGCGGCGGCTCTTTCCGTGACCGCCCCTTCCGGGCGACCGCCAGCTATCGCCTGGGCTACGCGCCATGGCAAGGCGTCTTTAATGTGGGCTTCCGCATCGTCATCGAGGATTAGTTCCTCATTCGAACCCGTGATGCGCGGACCGTTCGCGCATCACGGGTTCCACCGGATTGCATCAGAACCATTGCTTTTCAATAGGAGCGCTTTTGCCATGATACGATTTTTGATAATCTTTCTATGCCTTTCTTTGCCTGTCGCGGCGCAGCCGAAGTACCTGTCGCCTTCCGATATCGTATCATCGGCCGACGGCTCTACTCTGTACATCGCGTGCGCGACTGCGAATCGTATCCAGGTCTTTGATGTCAATTCCGAGAAGGTCACGGCCCAGATTGCGGCCGATGGCATCCGGGAAAT
This sequence comes from Candidatus Sumerlaeota bacterium, assembly GCA_017161665.1. Taxonomy (GTDB): domain Bacteria; phylum Sumerlaeota; class Sumerlaeia; order JADFCT01; family JADFCT01; genus JADFCT01. Next base: position 6,712 of record JADFCT010000133.1, on the reverse strand, counting down.
CACCCTTTCCCACGATGGGCGACTCCTTTATGGGCTGTGCGGGGAATCCCGGGGACGCCTGATCGAGATCGACACTGAAACGGGCAAGATTCTGCGCAACCTTTCTGCGGGCCACACACCCATGGCGCCCGTATTGAGTGACGACGGCAAGACGCTCTTCTATTGCAATCGCTTCTCCCGCGCCGATGAGCCGAACGTACATGCCCTCGATATCCATACCGGGCAAATCCGCGTGTCGGCCAGGGCGATTCGGGAACCCGTGACCATGCAATTGTCCAAAGACGGGGCATTCCTCTGGGTGGTCAATCATCTGCCATTAATGCAGGCCAACCTGGAGTATGTTTTCACCTCACTGCATGTTTACCGCGCCGAGGATCTCACCAGTGTGGCCCAACTGGATATGCCGCCCGGTTCGTTCGCCATACGCGATTCCGCATTGAGCAAGGACGGCCGGCATTTATATGTTTCTCACACCATTGGCCGGTTCACCGTGCCCACCACCCACCTCGACCGGGGATGGATCAATACCAGCGGCGTCTCCATTTTCGACACGGTAGAGAAGCGATACCTCAACACCGTCCTTCTCGACGACACGATGCAAGGGGCGGCCAACCCCTGGGGGCTGACCGTTACGGAAGACGACGCATGGATTGGCGTCAACGCCTCCGGAACCCATGAAGTCGTCTTCGTCGATGTCAAAGAGATGTTCCAGCGCATCGAGAACGCGCCGAAGCCGGAAGAAATCATCAACGACCTTCGATTCCTTTATGGCGCCAAAACGCGTGTGAAACTCGAAGGCGAAGGCGCGCGCGCGATCCTTGCAAAAGGGCCTTTTATTTATGTTCCGATGTACTTCTCCGACACCGTTAACGTGATCGAAATGTGGGACGATGGTCCCGGCGAGGCGTTCCCCCTGCCCCTGGGGGAACCGGTCGAACCGGATGGGGTCCGGGCGGGCGAAATGGCCTTTAACGACGCCACCTTCTGTTTTCAAAACTGGCAGAGTTGCGCCAGTTGCCATCCCGATGTGCGCTCGGACGGAACGAACTGGGATCTGCTCAACGACGGCATCGGCAATCCCAAACAATCGCGCAGTTTACTCTACACCCATCGGACCTCGCCCGTGATGATTACCGGAATCCGAGCTTCCGCCGAGATCGCCGTCGAAAAGGGGTTCTCCCACATTCAGTTCCATGAAGTTACGCAAGAGCGCAATGAATCAGTCAACCTGTATCTGAAATCGCTGGAGCCAATCCCCAGTCCCTATTTGACAAAAGATGGCGCGTTGACGGAGTCCGCCCAGCGCGGGCAGATTCTGTTCAACGGCAAAGCCGGCTGCGTCCAATGCCACATGCCCCCCTACTACGGCGATCGCAGCAAGCACCGATTCGGCCTCGGAAGCGATGAGGACCGGGATCAAGAGTTCGCCACTCCGATTCTGATTGAATGCTGGCGCACGGCGCCCTACATGTACGATGGGCGCGCCTTGTCAATCCTGGATGTGATCACCACCGACAATATAAACAATGTCCACGGTAACACCAAAGACCTCACACCCCAGGAAGCCGCCGACCTGGCCGAATTCGTGAACTCCCTCTGACAACCCTTTGACAAGGACCCGAACACAGGCGCTCTCCCCAGAGCGCCTGTGTCTTCAGGCAGAATCATGCTTCCGGCGCAAGGGTGATTGTCACCGGATCGGATGTGTTGATTGGTATGAACACGATCAGATCCGTTCCATTCAATTGACGATGGACGCCGATTTTGCAATCGGAGAAGGCCTCCCCATTCACCAAAACCCTGGCCCCTTTCGCGTTCCAGTTTTTGATTTTCAGGGCAGGATGGATGACCGGAGACTCCTTGCTGCCGGCAAGTTGAATTTCAATGGGGCCGGGATTGGCCGAAAGCGCTTCCAGTTCATAGCATCGCTCACTTCGGTCGTATCCCTTTGAAACGACGGCCCCTTTGGTGGTCAATTCCGGCGCAAAGGCCCAAGAACGGCCCAATCGGATCAGTCCCTCCATCTCCATGGCATTCATGCCGTAAAGGGCATACCAGGATAGACGTTCGCCCTCTTCATGGATAACCGGATTGGAACAGGGGGAACTGGTCGTATGGGAGGGGCGATCGAGGGTTTTGCGCCATCGTCCGTCGCAACGGGCCTGGTTGACGGGGAAATGATTGTATCCATCCGGCACATGCCGAACCATCATCCGGTTGCCCGGTTCGAAACAGATGAAGGGCTTGTTCTGAGATTTGAAATTGAACCGTTGCACGGTATAGAATTTCTCCCAGTCATCGGGTTGTCTGCGCAGATCAACGGAGACATCCCGCATATTGTATTCATAATCGGCCACGGTCACGTAATGGTTTTCCAGCAGTTCCTCATTGCTCTGGCCCGGCTGCGTCACCGGGAGGGACTCCTGAAGTTGAAGAGCGCGGCCCGTGCTGCCCTTGTTCCACGAAACCTTTCGAATGGCGGCGCCATCGGGGTAAATGGTGTAGTATTCGTCCACCCAGCACTCCCATCCGGTTTTTGGATCCGGCATCCAGGTGTTGCCGTGGGCGCTGACCGGGGCGTATCGCCAGTGAATCACGGCCCGGGCTTCATGGCTCTCAATCATTCGAACATGCGAAAAACGGCAGTGCCGATCCTGCATGTGCTCGAAACACCCCTCGGTGTCGTTTGCGCCGACGCCCCAGGTCTCCAGACTCTGATCGGTCATCCAGTTTTCATTTTCCGACACCCAAGCGGGGCCGTACCGGACGCCACGCCAGAACAGCAGTTTGACGGGGCTGTTATCGAAGAAGACCGCAATATCTGGATCCGCGTCCACCCTCCAGAGCCTGTCCCACGCCGGATCGTATTCCAGTTTGGTATAAAAGGCGCCGAAGCCCTCCGCATTTCTTTGGACGGTGGGCAGCCGTCGCGGCGCGATATCCGGAGCGCCCACCTGATATTGGCTGAAATCCTGCCGGATCCGGTCCGCCCCCAAGACCGCGTCGAAAACCTTGATTTCATCAAGGATCCCAGCCAGCCCGAAGTAGTCCTTCAGCGTGCCCCAGGTTCGGATGGTATCGCTGGGCCTGGCGGGAGAGGCCACCATCCCAAGAACAAGGTTCGTCTTTTTCGGGAAAGTCATGGCGCCACGGATGGGCATTTCGAAGGCCTTTTGGCCATTAATATACAAGGTCATGGATTCGCTGGCTTGATAGACCGCTGCAATATGCGTCCATTGCCTCAGGGGAACCGTTTCGCTCGCGCTGGCGCAGGTGATCCACTGTTCGTCGATGGCCACCTGAAAGGAGACCTGCCCGTAAGGGCCCACCAATAAACGGTATCCCTCATCCAGTTCCGAATCCGTCGCAATCACCGGACACCAGTTCAGCGGGTACTCCCCGAGGGCGACCCAAGCCTGTATCGTCATTTCGCTGCCGGGCCTGGGCGCATCGTTTCCTTCGCGGATCACACGAGCGGTATAGCCATCCAGGCGCAGGCCCTTCCCGTGTACGCCTTCCGCCAATTCCCAATAGCCTTCTATGACATCGCCTATCTGACTTGCTGGCTCAATGAACCGATTTTCCTGGACGGTTTCAAAATCCCAGGTCATGACGGGCGCCTGCGCCATGGCCATGGAAGGCGTCAGAAGACAAAGCCAAAACCAAAACCTTCGCATGTCACATTTCCTGATCATCATCGTCAACAACATGATTCCATTCCTTATGGTGTCTTTTGCCCACCTTATCCCGTTAGGAAGAAAGGCCGGGCCGTTTTGTTCGTCCCCTCACGTGGCTTGAACGACACGGCCCCAAAGGGGAATTATATATATCCAAGGGCCGGGGACTATCCCTGATTCGGCCTTGCGGTGGCTCGCCTGAGGGCGCGTTGAAGAATCGCCCTAATTGACGATCCAGTACTTAGCCGCTTTGGCGTTTTGCTGTTCTATGAAAAAGAAACGATAGACATTGGACTCCTGGTTTTCTTGCAGGTCTGAAAGACTTTGGACTGTAGAGGCAGGAATGAATATCTCTACCATTCCATTATCCGCAGGCAGAACGCTGAAGTGGAAGACACGCTTATCGTCGGTGGCGGCGAGACTTTGCTCGTCAACGGTTCCATTCGCTATGCAAATATCGTCCGTCTCAAAATCATTGACCGGTTCACTGAAGGTTGCCATCAGTGTAATGGACGGGCGAGAGGTTGTTCCGCCTTGCGTAATATCGGGTGAATCAAGATGCACCGTCAGGATATTGATTGCGCTGACACCGGGAGAGGGGATTGCCTGGGTCCAGTTTTCCCAGTTGTTACCGGAAAGGCGATGGTTGATACGGTGGAGCGCGTTTCCTGTTTCAGTCATGGTCCATGGCGCCAGCGTGAAATAGATTACTTCATCGACAATCACCCACGCGATGCCGTCAGTTGGATTGTCCGGCGCCATCGGGCGCTCCAATGCCATCCGTTGTTCAGAATGGGGAGGATTATCCATGAAGATCGGACCGTACATTTTTCCATCAACAGGGCCGTAGGCCAGTTCAAAGTTCGATCGGGCTGTGGTGTTGTTGGGATCGAACGGAACGAGCAGCAGACATTCGCCGGGGGACAAGGATGCGTCCGGCGGAAAAAGAAAGTCATTGCCCCCAACGGAGACCCGCCAGGAGCCGATGGTTGGATTAAACAGGTCGATGGTGGTAGCCGTTGAGTTGACCAGTTCGATATACATTAACGAACTGTCATTGGATGGGGGACGGCACATGATTTCATTGATGGTAATATCCTTTTTCAGGGCATCATTGGCTATCCCGGATGTTGGGTGGGTCAGTCCCCACCAGGCGCCATCGCCCAATCGTCCCCAGCTTGTGGACGTGGGCGCTTTTTCGTTCTCCACACCCTTAAAGCGCGCGACATCGACCACACGATGTAAAGCAGGATTCGTCGGAAAATAGGAAAGATACAGTTCTTCTCCGGATTTGTTTAAGCCGAAACCGCTCCCTGCGGGATTGTTGAAATGTGGATTTTCACTGAATACGAGTCGGCCATTGGGGGCGATTTGGGAGAAACCATCGCTGAGTTCGTATTTCTGTAAAAGGTCTTTGTCGTCCGACACAAACCAGTTGTCCAGGCTTATGATGCTGTCCGTCTGGTTTACAATTTCGAACCAGTCGTTTGAATCGTTCGGGGCGGGGAGTCCGGTGTCTGTATGGGGAGAGACTTCATTGATCAAAAGGCTTTCAGGGGGCGGACTGTCGGCCATGCCGGGGGAACCGTTGATAAAGGCGCTGGGGCGCCAGTTCCGCCCATAGGACAAGGAGCCTGAAGATTGGTTGTCGAGGTCAACGGCCACCAGTGAATGCCCGGGGCCGTCGGCTTCCAGGCGCCATCCTCGCCCATCATCATAGGTGAATGCCAGGACCGTGGTTCCGTTCGTTTTCTCAATGGCAAGGCTCTCGCCGCCATTCGAAAAATTACCGGAGAACTCGCCTGCGACATTCAAGTCGGTTCCGTATCGGCTTTCGAAGGCCAGGCGATTGGCGACAATCAACACGTATTCGCCTGCGTCAAGGGTCGTCAAAGCGCTATTGGCGAAGCCAAAATCGTCGATGGCGCCACGCACAACCAGTTGCGACAAATCCAGGGGCATCGTTCCGGTATTGGTTAGCTCAAGGAACTCGTAGTCACTGCCACCCAGAGGATCGTACATCAGTTCCGTGACTTTCAGATTATCTTTATACACATCGCCGACATGGGAGGAGACGACGGTGATGCTGTCCGATGAGAGGAAGGCGTCGTTGAAATCATAGGCCTCCAGCGTAATTGGATTGCTCCCGGCTTCCAGTGGGATAACGGTGTTCCACGTTTTGACGGTATCCCATGCAACATTCAGTGGTGTCGCAGAACCCGACAGGCGAATCGAACCAATGTTGAGCCATCCCTGACCCTTCAGAAGGACATCGGGCGCGGCGGTGGAAAAGTTGGCGCCGCCGTTGGTTGTAATCTTAAACTCAATCCGGGGAACCTCTGACTCAATGGCCGAACGAACGTATGTCGCGCGCTGTCCGGCGTAGTCAACCATTTCGCTGAAGTTTTGTGGGGGTAAAACAAATGTCTGATAATGCGCGCCCCAGGGCGCCAGGTAACTGCGATTGAACGCGAGATCAATGATGTTGAGCAGATGCCCGTAAAAGAGTCGGCGTCGGGAGGGTTTGGAAACCAGTTTGGACAAATCGGAGTTGGCGATGACAGGGCTGTTCGCAGCGGGTCCCAGGAAATCAAAATCCCAGGGAAAGTAGAGCACGCGCTGATCCGAGGGCCTGACGTATAATTTCAGATTGTGGGCCGAGCCGATCTGATAATGATCGGTGGGGTTGATCAAACTCATGGCCGCCGAAGCGCGCAGCCACTGGTTGACATCAATGATTTCGTCGATGGCAGTATCGTACTCGCTTCCGACCTTGCTGAAGGTTTCGCAGAGTTGGATGATGCGGCTGTAGTCATCATCGGCTAAGCGATTTCGAATCATGAAATGCCAGCGGTAGGCTTCCTTTTCGGAGCCGTGGTCTCCAATGCTTGCGCCATACACTTCGTCCGGTTGTGGTCGCTTCAGGCCTTCCCTGGAGCCGTTGTCGGTCGTTGTGGGGGCATAAACCAATTCGTATTTGAACAGGGTTCCATCGGCATCGTCGTTTCGGAATTGGCTTTTCAGGAAGACGTCAC
>JADFCT010000132.1 GCA_017161665.1 Candidatus Sumerlaeota bacterium | reverse complement strand
CATGCACGTGAACGGCGCCGGCGAAGCCAAACTCCTGCAACAGGTGACGCAGATGTGGCGGCCGGCCACGTATAAACCCGATCCGGCCGATCCCACGGGCGAGACGCAGATTGTGGACACACCGGGAGAGGCGGTCCTGTTGACGGACGCGTCCCTGATTTCCCAGTATTCCGGATTCCTGCCCCGTGATGACCAGATGGTGGGACGGCGGATCAGCAGCCCCGCCTTTACGTTCAAGGAACCGCAATTCCTGATGGTCGCTGGGGGGGGCGGATTCGGGCTGCCCCAGTCCACACTGGAAACGACTGTGACGCTGGCCTATGACGACCCGCTCAATCCTTTTGTCCATCGGTATCATCCGGATCACGATAATTGGGATGAGAAGTATGAGACGTTGTTGCCCGAAGGAATGGAGTCCTATTCGGTCCAGCGGTGGTTGCAGTTTCGCTTTACCGACGCGGATCCCACCGGTTCCGACCTGAGCGGATGGGGGGACACGCGGGTGGGCGGTTTGATTTCGGAACACATTCAGGGCATCCATCGTCGAACGATCCATATCGATGGCCGATTTATCCTGAACCGAATGGCCACGGTATCGGAATTGAATCCGACGCCGTAGCGTCAGGAATTTGCTTCACGGCGCGCGATTTTTTGATGGAAGGAAAACGGGGAATGAGACGCTTGTTTTTCGTTGGATTGATGATAACGGCCATGGGCCCCTTTGTGTCGGGTCAGGATGTTCCGGATCAGTTGATCTATCGGGGCCAAATGACAACGGTGGCGGGACAACCGGTCGCCGATGGATTGGTTGCGATGGAATTTCGGATCTATGACGGGGCGGGCGGCCTGATTTGGGGGCCGCAAATTTTTGATAGCGCCAGCGCCGCGCCCATTCATGCCGAGTCCGTTTCCGTCGTGGGTGGGCAATTCGCCGTCCCACTGGGAAGGGTGGACTCGAACAACGCGAGTCTGGAAGCGGCGTTGGTTGGGACGGACGATCTTTTTCTGTCCATTGTTGTCGAGGGCAGCGAATTGTTGCCGCGGCAACGGATTCTGAGTTCCGCTTTTGCCCTCAAGGCCAATCGCGCCGACCGGATGGGGAATGAACGATTGGCCCTGGACCGAGACAGCAGCGAGGTCATGATTCAATCCGGAACCGATGTGGTGGTGGCCGACGGCAATGTCCTGGCCGAGGCCGGCACGGTGACGGCGGCGACACTGGAGGGAAGCGGCGCCGGCTTGACGAATCTGGCGGCCGAAAATTTCGTGGATGGAACCGTTGACACCGCGCGACTGCCGGCATCGTTCACTGTTCCCGGCGATATTGAAGCCGAAGGCGGTTTTTCCGGCGCGGGATCGCTCGTGACGAACATCGATGCCCGGACCATCACGCTCGACCATCTGATCAATGCGCGGATGCCCAGCGCCATTACCGTGGGCGGCGCGGTGACCGCCAGTGGCGGCTTCGCCGGCGACGGCAGCGGTTTGACGAATATTGACGGCAACGCCATTGAAGGCATTGTCGCTGACAGCATTACGGTGGGCGCGCTGCCCAATGAGCGCTTACCGACCTTGATCGAGCCGTCCATTTTGCTCACGGATCAATTGAACGTCGGGGGGACGGCCAATCCCGGAACCGGCAACCTGTCCGTGGCCGGGCGACTGGGTATCGGCATTGCAACGCCTTCGCAGCGGGTTCACATCAAAGGAATCACGGGATCACCCAACGCGGTGCTGTATGCGCCGGCCTATAATTACGGGACCGATGTGAATCGCTATGCGAAACTCTCCATTGGAAGCGCCGATCAATCCATAATGGCCCAAACAGGCCGGGGGCTGGCGCTCAATGGCCATCCCGTTAATTTTGTGGGAGGTGATTTCAGCGTCGATGGGGGCAAACCCATCGTGATCGAGAAATATGATATGGGCGTGGCGGGGCTGATGGCGGTTCCCGGATATCCCCCGGCGGACTGGACGGCTTGCATCGTGGGCTTCCGATTCGACAATGGGGACATCCAGGAAAACGACACGGGCAGCCTCGTCTTTTCCGTTTACGTTTTGCCCACCCCGACCTTTTATTATCTGGTTGCCCAATATCGAGCGCATAACTCAGTGGCTCTGAGAACGGTGTATGTCATGTTCATCAAGAAAAAAATGAGCTGGGATCGGCGATAAGATGGGAGTGAACGATATGATTACCGCAAACAGAACGGTGTGGCGTTCCTGGGGCGCCGCCTTTGTCATGGTCCTGGTGAGCGCCTTGTCGGCCCGAGGACAGGGAATCCCCGATGCCATCAACTATCAGGGCATTTTGACCGATATCAGCGGAACGCCTCTGGTGTCCGGGAGTTATTCTTTGGAATTTCGAGTGTACTCGGACGCGCGCGGTGGAACCCTCGTTTGGGGCCCCCAGGTGTTCGATGGCGATACGGTGACGACCGGACATGTGGGACGCGTCGCGGTGGTCAATGGTTTTTACGGCATCGCGCTGGGCCCGGAGGATACCGAAGGACGTTCGATTGTGCAGGCGTTGGCTGGTCCCAATCGCTATCTGGAGGTGACGCTCCAAGGCTCACTGCCCATTCAGCCCCGTCAGCAGATTGTCAGCGTTCCCTATGCTCTGGCGGCGATGGACGCGGACGCTCTCCAAGACGACGCGCTGACCGCGGACACGGCGGCCAATCAAATCAAAGTGGCGGCGGGGCGGAATCTGGTTTTGCCCAGCGGGTCCATCCGCGCCACCTCCGGAGTGGTCCGGGGCCAAAGTCTGTCGGGCGGCGGCGCGGGTGTGACGGGCTTGAACGCGAGCGCCCTCGCCACCGGCCAGATGGCTGCCGCGCGACTGCCCGAAACGATTCATGTGTCGGGAACCATCACCGCGGGGAGTGTGTCGGGCGACGGGGCGGGGCTGGTGAATTTGTCTGGGTCGGATTTCAACAGCGGAACCGTGGCCAATGCCCGCCTGCCCCAGTCGTTTACCATTTCGGGAACCGTCACCGCCGGGAGACTGGTCGGCGAAGGCAGCGGCCTGACCGGTCTTTCCGGAGCGAATTTGACCAATGTGGACGCCTCCAAGTTTACCACCGGCCAGATTGATAACGCGCGATTGCCGTCCACCATCAATCAGCCCTCGGTCCAGGTCGGGAAAATGGCGGTCGGCTCGGCCATCGCCCTGCCGGGGGCTCAGGATTTGGTGGTGGAAAAGCAGCTGGGTGTACGCGGTGAACCCGCCTATGACCTGCACATTGTGCATACGGCGGCGATCCCGAACGTGAACATGATGATCGAGCCGGCCGCCTGGAGCGCTGCCGGGAATTTTGTCGAAATCTGGCTCGGCGGCGCCGCCCATAAGATTCGGGGCGAGTATAACGCCGGTCTGTCGTTCCATTCGTCCGATGGATTCACGTTCGACGCCACCGCCTTCAAGGTGGACGCATCGGATTGGATGCAAGTGCGGCAATACAGTTTCTCAACGACCACGTATAACACCGGTTACAGCGCCTCCAACTGGGATGCCTGCGTGGTGGGCTATCAGTTCCTGGAAGGGGACTGGCATGAAAACACGACGGGGGATCTCCTGGTCGCTTATATGGGCGAGAACAATGGGAATTGGACGATCTACACGGCCATCATGACCCATTCGGCGATCAGCAAGAAAATTGATGTGTTGTTTATTCGCAAGGAATTGTCGAATCGGCTGTAGTCCGGAGCGTGGCCCCGGTTGTACAGGCTATTGAAGAAGGGGTATTTCATAATGACCACACAGCGTTGGATTTACGGCGCCATCCTTTGGGGAGGGCTGCTGTTGGGACTGGCCCACCGCGCGGACGCGCAAAGCGTTCCCGATCTTTTGAATTTCAACGGCATCCTGACGGATGCGGCGGGAGTGGCTCTGACGACGGATAACTACGGGATCGAATTTAATATCTATGACGCGGAAAGTGCCGGAAACGTGGTCTGGGGCCCCATGATTTTCGACGGCGTCTTGGGCAGCCCCGGCCATGGCGGGAAGATTCCGGTGGTCAATGGCCAGTTCAATATCCTCCTCGGTCCCATGGATACGTCGGGGCGTCTTTTGCGGGAGGCCTTTCCGGGCGGGGCGCGTTATTTATCCATTCAGGTCGAAGGCGAAGCCGAATTGTCTCCCCGCCCGCCCATTCTTTCCGTGGCCTATGCGATGAAGGCGGCGCGAGCCAATCAGCTGGGCGCCGGGGCGGTGGGCCTCAACGCGACCGGGGACGTGACGGTGAATTCCCATGATGTCGTCCTCCAGGGCGACGGCGTCCTGAGCGCAGACCAGGGCTCGGTGAGCGCCGCCCAGTTCGAAGGCGACGGCGCCGCCGTGACGAATCTGTCCGCCGACCACATCGCGACGGGTCGGTTGAGCAATGATCGGCTGCCGAATGCCATTGCCGTCACGGGCGCGGTCGAAACCTCCGGTGGGCGCCTGATCGGACCGGGCTCGAACCTGACCCATCTGAACGCGTCGGCAATTGCCACGGGCGTCCTGCCCAATAGCGCCATGCCGAATAACATCAACATAACCGGGACGCTGACGGCGGGATCGTTTGCGGGCGATGGCCGCAATCTGTCGAATATCAATGGCGGCATGTTGAGTAACCTGGACGCTGGCAGCATTGGTTCCGGAACCCTGTCGAACGATCGACTGCCGTCGCCCCTGGTCGCGGATGGGATTCGGGTCAGCCAGGCCAAAGTCAACAGCCCCGCGACGCCGCTGACGGATGGCCGGATCGTCGTGTCCGGCAGCTTGGGCGTCGGCATCACGCCTTCCTACCCCCTCCACATCAAAGGAACGGGTGACAATCCCAATCCGGTCCTTTTCCTGGAGCCGACGGCTGATTCCGCGGAGGCGGGGGTCCGACTGGGCAATGCCGACAACAAGGTTCGCTATGTGGGGAACTCGGGGGCCGGGATGGAACTGAAGTCGGATGAAAACATGGTGTTCAGCACGGGGAAGGCCGTCCATGTAAATGGGATGAAGCCCTTTCAGATTCGCACGTATGAACTGACGTCCACGGAAACGACCAAGGATATCACCAATTTCAGCACCGCGGACTGGGCGGCCGCCGTTGTGGGCATTCAGTTTCTGGATGGCCGATTGGAACATGTGGGCGCCGGGGACATCTACGCCTACATGTCCAAGAACGGCGATTCCTGGCGAATCAATTGCGATTTCTTCTCAAGGACGCCACATGAATCGCATACGATTACCGTGCTGTTTATCAGTACGCGGTTGGCGAGAGTCAACTATTGATGGGCGCAACGGCCCGGATCGGCATTAAGAGGATAACTGACATGATCAAACGCATGTTCCAGCCGAAGATATCCCTGAATGGTCAACATCAGAAGCGAAGCGCTTCAGCCTGGAATCCAAAGGCCGGGCTGCTGTGTCTGATGGTTTTCGCCGGCGTCGGGGGGGCGCGTTCCCCGTTGGCGCAAGGCGAATTGCTCCTGGCCTATCCCGAGCAGCGCAATGGGTGGTATGATTCCGCGCCCTCGACGCCGGGTGTGGCCACGGTGACCTCATTTGTGGGGGGGGCGGTCTCGCCCGACGGGGCGCTGATTTCCAATGGCGCTTCCTATGGTCTGCGACATGCCGTTCTGGGTCAGTCTTTTTACGCCCAAACGTTTTTTGGCTCCCGCGCCGCCTTGGGAAGCGACATCTCGCCACCCAGCGGATGGGATAACTGGCCGTCGTCGCCCGTCGTCATTCCTTCCGAACGGGCTTTTTATATCCCCGAAACCGGACAATTGATTGCTGCCGATCCCGGAACGGCGACCATTGAATGGTGGGATGCCGAGCAGGGAACCACCGTCTCCCGAACCGTTCTGATTGCCCCCTGGCCGGAGGAAAACACGGCGACCCAAAAGATTTTCTGGACCGATGGCGACGTGGGGGACGGCTCCGGCCGACTGGCCAAGGGGCCCACCGTGGATCTGAGCGTGTTGACCTCCGTCGTGACGATTCATCATAACTCCATGCTTCCTGCAAGCAGTGTCTGGATCGATGAGGACGCCCACCTGCACGCTCAAGACCACAGCGGGTATGTGGTGCTGGAGTACTCGACCCCCGCCGGCGTCTTTGAGCGAACCGAAGTGCTGGAAGTCAACGCCTGGCAACCGATCCATTCGTCACAAGTCCTCGTGGGCGACCTGCTCCAGCCGGCGAATCCTCCCACGTCGGGAACGCCGACGCTCAGCCCCTTTGTGGCGCGCGGGTTGACGCCCAATGACGAACCCTACACCCAGCCGGGGCTCGATTATCCCTTTGTGTATCAGTATCCCGATTTGGATATTTATGTCGCGGATATTCGCGGACAGGTCTTTGCTTTGCGCCCGACCATCACCGGCAGCGACACGGCGCAAATTGAGTTGTGCTGGCGGGAACAGGATGCCGATGGGGTGATCTGGCCCTATGAACTGCACGCCTATGCCGCGCGCTTCCCGAATCAGACCGAAGCGCAATGGATGTCGGTCTATCATACCATTGGCGCCAACGGTCAGCCGACTGACGCGCAATTGCTGGTGGAGCCGGCCATGGCGGCGTCGCCCACCTTCCATTACAACCACGAAATCACCACCAGTGAGTCGCTCAAGATTGAATATGGCTATGTGCGGGCCGAAGGGGAGATCGGTCAAATCCTCCTGACCTACGATCCGGGACAGGGCAAGGCCTTCCTCTATGAATTTGTACAGGTCAAACTCTATTCGGTCAACTACCTGACCGCCGTGCCCGTCGGGGCGCGCCTGGAGCCGGCGACGACCGTTACAGCCATGGGCCAACCGCGAGTCGTCCGCGGCGCCGCCGGGACGACGGCCTTTGTCTATCAACACGGCGTCGAGGGGCCCTGGGAAGGGGAGATCTTCGCCATTCGTCCCACCGTCACGGACGTGGATGTGGAAGTGTTCTGGATGCGGACCGGTCATTATGGGGTGACATGGCCCTATGAAATGCACCGGTACACGGCGGACTGGCCGACGGACCGAGGGGATTATCAGCTCCTGGTCCGCGGGCGTAGCGCCGCCAATGCGGGCCCACCGGTTGGGATTCCTCAGACACTGAATCCCACCCTCATGCCCTATCAAACGCCGGTGGGACATGCCGAATTTCTGAATAATTCGCTGACCGTGCAGGTCGGCGCTCTGGGCGCGGAAAACTGGTGTCTGTTCCGATATGAAACGGGCACACCCAAAGGGGCGGACTGGATTGGGTTCCAACCTGTTCGGACGGTGTTCCATGATGAGTCGAATCCGGAATGGGGCTTTGAACTGACCCCGTCGCTGGCGCCGATCGGGGCCGAACTGCGATCGCCCAATCACGAAGGAACGGTTCCCGGTTTCATTTATGTCCCCGTCGGGGCCGAAGCGGGCAAGGATCGCTACGATCCCTTCGTTTACGGTGACACGGGCCAGATCTTCCCCGTCAATACCGGCGCCCTCGAAGTCTGGTGGTATAACCTGTCCACACGGGTTCCCGGTGGCGACACCCAAACCTATCAACTGTCCTGGCCGTCGATGGTCAGTCGTTATGATTGTGACTGGCCGGTCGATCTGCCGAAAAACATCATTGCCGACACGAATGGGACGTCCCCCGTCATCAGCGCCGATTATGACGACATTCAGATTTATTATCAGAATGACCCCGGCCTGCCCGGATTCAATCCGAATGACGAACATGCGACGCTGTGGCAGAAAGGCGGCGGCTGGGTGGCTTGCGCCCTGCGGGACGACCTGGGCTCCTCCGTCACCTCCTTGCCCTATGTGCTGATCAAGTACACGGATCCCGACCAGGGCGGGCGCTGGGATTATCGCGCCTGGCAGGTGGTCGCCGAGGCCGGGAATGACGTTTTCGCCTACGCGGCCACGGCCGGAACCCGCCTGCAACCGCCCTTCCCGCTCAGCGCCATGCAGCCATGCGGTGTCACCCCCGAGAATCCAACGGGCAGTTATGGCGTATCCGGTCCCTACTGGGCCGATAAGAACGGCGAACTGTGGGCCAGGCGCGCGGGAATCGATCACAACGACATGGGATTGGTCACCTTGCGTTTCTTCTATCCCATTCAGGAAAGTTTCTATTGGCCCGATCCGCAGGATCAGCTGGCTTATCCCGCCGGCTCGTGCGCGCCGTGGCTGGATCGCCGGCCCGGGGCCACGCGGGGGACCCCACAGGATATTGACTATGTGATTAATTGGCCCGAGTCGATTCCGAAACTCAGCGTCGGAGAAACACTGACCGTTCGCAACGCCGGACTGCCGGAAATCCTGGGCGCGTGCAGCGTGGATATCATCTATGACGAGGCGACCGCCCTGAATCCGGCTGAGCAAACGGTTCAGTTGATCGATCCGATTCGCCCCATCTCTGTTGACTATGCGCCGGTCACGCTGCCTGCGGACCTGAAGACTTCTTTCCTCTTTGGACTCTATTACTTCACCGAGTTACCCCCTCACCTGAGTCAGCGGATCTGGTTTGATCCGGCACAGAACAAACTCATCCTGAAGGGTGAAATCAATGACGAGGACTATCCGCCCGTTCTGTTGATGAATGTGTTGACGGAACGGGACTTCCAGGACTTGTTGGATTTAAGCGCCGATGTGACTTTCCTGGAAAAAGTCACGGAACTCTATAGTCAGGCCCAAACGCCCATTGTCCTGGGGCCCGATGAAAATGATTCGGAATTCAAAGCCCTCACCGCGGCCACGGCCGATCGGGCCGGCTATGTGACCCTGGCCATCAACGACGCCGAATCCTGCAACGGCGTCGTGGAACTTCAGATCATTGAGATTGGCTGTCCCCTTTATCAGGGCGCCATTCGGGTTCTGGAGCCGGACTGCCCGCTGGACGAAAAACTGACGCTTCGCCACAGCGGCGACTTCGGCGGAATGGGCGGCGCCTATTACTTTGACTGGCGCTGGATGGCCGACACGGGCGGGATGCCCCCTCAGGCGGCCTATACCGACTGGCTGACCTTCTCGCCCGAAGGCGGAAATGAAGGGGCCGTCGATATTGTGATCAAAGGCTCCGGCGTCCATACTCTTCAGGACAACTGGTTCGTCGTGCGCTATCGGCCGCTTTTCAAAGGCCAGACGCCCTGCGACGATATGACCACCGATGCCGTGGACTGGAGCCCATGGACGGCGCCGCAACTGGCCGAAGGCTGGATCAAGCGTGTCCTGAACGCCATGGGGCCCTTCAATGACAAGTTCTCTGAATTCGCTTTCGATCAGCCGGATTCGACCATCAGCATGATCGCCAAAGCCGGCGCCCGCTGGGT
>JADFCT010000131.1 GCA_017161665.1 Candidatus Sumerlaeota bacterium | reverse complement strand
CCACTCATAGACCAGTCGCGTTCCCTCACCGGAGCGGCCTTGATTTCCCATCTGCGTCTGGACTTTGTATTTACGGGCCGCTTCGGTCAGGGCGCGGACTTCGGCAAAGGTGTGCGCCAAGGGTTTTTGCACATACACATGCAGTCCTTTGGCCATGGCCGCCATGGCCACGACCGCATGGGTGTGATCCGGCGTGGCCACCACCACAGCGTCCAAATCCTTTTCGGCATCCAACATCTCACGGAAATCCTTGTAGAACCGCGCCTGGGGGAATTGCTGGATGGTCCCAGCCGCCCGGGCGCGATCCACATCACACAAGACGCCGATATTCTCATCCCGGAGATTGTTGAGATTCACGCTCCCCATGCCTCCGATACCCACACCGGCGATATTGAGTTTATCGCTCGGGGCCGTCTGTCCCGCCCCCCCCAAAACATGACGTGGCACGATGGTGACACCAGCGGCCACCGCTCCCACGCTCTGCACAAATCTCCGACGGGACAGTTCCAACTTTTTTTTCTGCTCGTTCATGACATGCCTCCCCTGGCATTTCCAGCATCTATAGAATCCAAGCGCCTCTTCCCGCCACGACGAGTCCAAGCGCATTCAGGTCATAGAGGAGGTTGACGGCAGCGATATGAGAAAATCAAGGAAATTGACACATTGGCAGCAATGAACCGGCCAAGGTGAAAAGGGAAGCGGGGCAGTAAGGGAGACAAAAAAAGACCGTTCGTCAGCTTCATGGAAACCAACGAACGGTCATTTACTGATATGGTGTGGGATGCCGGACAGACCATCCAGCAACAAACGGAAGGCGCCAAGGCGCTTCCGGTCCTGAGTATTATCCCAAAGCGATAATGACGAAGACCATGACAAAGATAGCAACCGTCTCGATGATACCCAAGGCGGCGAGATAGTTGGTAAAGCCTTTGCCCGTATCGGCCAGAGCGTCTGAGGCGCCGGCGCCGGCGCGACCCTGCATCCAGCCAGAAGCGCCAATGGCCAAACCAGCGAAAACACCAATACCGATCAGAGCGGCGCACGGATAGGGCGCCACGCCAGCTGCGGCGTCGCCGGCCGCCTTCGCCGACATGGTGAACATCAAGATCATGCCATAAATGGTCTGTGACAACGGCGCGCCGACAAAGGTCAGCAACAGAAAGGGCGCCATTTTGTTCTGCGCATAACATTTTTTCCACGCGCCAATGGCGGCCGATCCGGCAGCGCCTGTGCCCAGCGCGGAGCCAATGGCTGAAAGACTGATGGCGGCCACTGCGCCTAATTTGCCTAATGCGGTAACGGTTTCGGGGCTAAGTTCCATTCCTCAAATCTCCTGTTTCAACAAATAATCTGAAGCGATCCCGATCCGGCGGGATCGTCGTTGTTCCCTCTCTCGATTCCACCCTACCGGCGCTTAAAGGGCTGGTAGGGCAAACCCGACCACTGCATTTCTTTATGGAGCGAAAATTCCAGTGTGTTCAACCGAACGCCATGGACCAGAACGCCCAAAGCGCATAATACAATGTTCAGCGTATGGCCCAGGAAAAGAATCAGCGCAGTGATCAATCCCACCCAGAAGCCATCAAAACCAATATTCATGGCCATGTCATTAAAACTTCTGGCCACCGCCAGCGATGCCATGGACACGGCAAAAAGGCGCACGTAAGAGACAATGTCCACGAAGTTGCTGATGAAACTCAGCGGCAACATGGCATGGCGAATCCATTCGCGCTTGATCTCCCGCGCCGGGGTCATGAAGAGAACGATTAAAATGAATCCCACGCTGAAGAGGCCCACCATAAGTGACACCGGGATTTCATATCCCAGGACCATCTTACAGGCCACGCAATACATGGTCCAGGTCATACATGCCCAACCGATTTGGGCATAGGCGTACAATTGCGGGAAACACACAATCGCATTCCACGCATGGGCCAGTGTCAAGTGAATGGCGCCAATCAGAAAGCATAAGCCCATGGCGTTTTCCTGCACCGTCAGCCACTCGACCTGAAACTGAAACAAAAACGCCAGCCATCCCGGGGGAGCCGTCTCCGCAAAGGTCTCCGGCGTCACGCCAAAGTAGTTGCCCGACAGGACACCCCACGCCACCGTACACAAACTCAACGCGCCCAAGAGGGTAAATGGATAATGGGGGGCTTTGCGCATGACCGCCCGGGCGCCAATCGTCAAGCCCAGGAAAATCAGACCATACCCGGCGTCACCGATCAGCATGGCGAAAAAGAGGCTGAAGAAAAACAAGAAGGCGATCGAAATATCCGCCTCCCGATAACCGGGGAAGATTTCCAAAACATCAAAAACGGCTTTGATGGGGCGCACCCAGAAGGGATAGTGAATCAGCGTCGGCGGCTGTTCCTCCGGCTCGGGTTCACGAATCACCAGTCCCCATCCCTTAAGGGCGGCCTTGTCTTCCACATTGCAGATGAAAGGCTCGGGGCAGTAGCCGGAGACATAGCCAATTTTCCCGTTTTCCCCCATGCCCAGTTTGACTTCCAGAAAGCGCTGATCGTTTTCATAATCCGCCAGTCGCTTTTCGATGATTTCGGCATGGGGCGCCACGGCCTGAATGGCCTCGACGCATTGGGCGATCGACTGGATCAATTCCGCTTCCCACGCCTTAAGTTGGGCCGTGGACATTTCCGGCATGGGGAATTCTTTGGCGGTGATGGCATTGGAAGCCACCGCTTCGGGAGCGCCGATGACGGCCACATATGATTTCTTGCCGTCATTATGAAATTCTTCGACCGTCACATTTTCCGGCCACTCGGGAACGTCTTCGCCCAGCAACTCAAAGAAACGCACGGCAATGCCCCGGTCGGCCAGGGCGTTCACATCGGCCGGATCAAAATCACCGAACGGTCTGACGCGTTCGAGTTCTCCCCGCAACTCCTTGAGCGTGTCTTCATAGCGCGCGCGTTTTTCCGAAAGGTCCAGAATATTCTCAAACGCCTTGTCAACATCGAAGTCTTCAGCCGGGTCGGCCGGGTCGACCGAAGGTAAATCGGCAATGACCGTGCGCAACAGATTCATGGCGCGCGTGGCGCGATGGGTCCGATCGCGGGCCTCATCCAGATTCCGTCCCGAAGGCTCCTTTTCCTGCGTTACATGGAGCACACCGAGTTCCCGCAATGCATCCAAGGCCTGATCGCGATCCTCATCCATACACATGACGAAGACCTTCTTCATTTTTACAATCATCAGACACCCGCCTTCTCGATGATTTTTTTCTTCGCCGTCTTGGCCCGCGCCACCCCGGCCGTCTGTGCGTCGCCCAAGGCAATTTTGATGACCCGAATGTTTTCTTTCGTATCGGGGATCATGACGCGTTCGAAAAGGTTGACTCGCTGGGACGTGACACGCAGTTCCTCGCTCAACAGATCGGCGGCTTTTTTCAGAAGAATGATTTCCGAATCCAGACTCAGCAATTCCTGCAACGCCTTCAAGCCGTCATCGACCCAAGGAGCCGTTTCAAAATAATCGACGGGGGTCAACTCAAACACGGCCCTTTGAAACAAGGGGATATTGACGCCCGCAATGTTTTCCTCGTCCTGTTCCACGCCGACAAGTTTGATCATATCGCTCAAATCCACATCATCGGCGAAGATGCGCGCCCAGAGCGCCACCTTGTTAAACGTCTTTTCTCGCTCCTCGACCTTCTTTTCAATGGCCGCTTCAGCGCGCCGGACTTCCAGTCGCAGTTGCGTTTTCTTCAGTTCCAGCGTCGGCAAGTAGCGATTATACCGGGCCAGCGCGTCACGCTGCGCCTTGAGAACCGTTTTTGTTTTTTTAATTTTTGCCATAGTGTTTTCCGCGCTTGGAGATTAACTTCGAATTTCGGACACCCTGCGTACTGACTACTCGGCCGGAGCGGCGCCCACTTTCGCCGTTTCCCGGGGCCAGAACTGCTCGATCAGGCGCGTCGGAATCCCCGTTTCGGAGGGCTCAAAAATATCCGAAAGGATTTTCCATCCTAAGTCCAATGCCTCTTCCAGAGGAAGCGCCACACTCAGATCCATCATCTCGGACTCGAAACGGTCGGAGTACTTGATGAGTTTCAGATCCCAATCGCTCATACGGAATCCCATGGACTGCTTTTCCATACTGTCACGGGCCGAGGCGTATAATTGGATCATCGTGTTCATGATCTGCCGGTGGTCGCCTCGTGTTTCGCCGTTGACCTGCTGTTTCAGTCGGCTCAGGGAGCCAAACGGTTCAATACGACCATTGCGCAGATAGAACTGACCTTCTGTGATGTAACCCGTGTTGTCGGGCACCGGGTGTGTGACGTCATCGCCCGGCATGGTGGTTACGGCCAAGACCGTGATGGAGCCGGCGCCTTCAAAGTCAACGGCGCGTTCATAGCGGGCGGCCAGACTGCTGTACAAGTCGCCCGGGTACCCACGGTTCGATGGAATCTGTTCCATGGTGATGGCGATTTCCTTGAGCGAGTCGGCATAGTTCGTCATGTCGGTCAGAAGAACGAGGACGCGCTTGCCGTCCAAGGCGAATTTCTCGGCCACGGACAAGCAGGTGTCCGGAACCTGGATACACTCGACGGACGGGTCAGCCGCTGTATGGACGTACAGGATGGACCGAGACAGAATGCCCTCTTTTTCGAAGGTGTCTCGAAAAAAGAGGTAGTCGTCATACTTCAATCCCATGCCGCCCAGAATCAGAAGATCGACCTCGGCGTGCATGGCGATCCGCGCCAGCAGTTCGTTGTACGGCTCGCCGGGGATGGAGAAAATCGGCAGTTTCTGAGACTCAACCAGGGTGTTGAAAATATCGATCATGGGGATGCCCGTGCGGATCATGTTTTTGGGGATGATCCGCTTGGCCGGGTTCACCGCCGGTCCCTTGATGGGAATCATATTTTCCTGCATGGCCGGCCCTTTGTCGCGGGGGCGACCGGATCCGTCAAAAACGCGCCCCAGCAAGGCGGGCGTGTATGAGGTTTCCAGTTGCTTGCCCAAAAAGCGGATCTCCGATGCCGTGGAGATGCCGCGTGTGCCGGCGAAAACCAGAAGCGAGACGTTGTCGCCACGCATACTGATCACCTGCGCCAACGCGGGGCCCGCGTCAGTGGTGATCTCGGCCAACTCGTTATAGGCGACGCCGGAGGCCTGGATGGTGATCACGCTGCCTGCGATCTGATTGATTTTGTTGTAAACTTTTCGCATTATTTGGTCACCTCGGCAAGCATCTGATGGAGTTTCTTTTCGACGTCTTTGAACTCGTCGCTTTCCCATTCCGCGCGATTCCAGTCGCGGGTCGTCTGTGTCAACGACAGGAAGAATTGCCGCGCTTCGGCGTGTTCCTGGAACTTCAGTTCTGTTCGCAGGACTTTGGCCACGAAGTCAAAAACGTGCTTTTGACGCTCGCCCGATGTAGCGGCGTCCACATCATTGAACGCGTCCTGTTGCAGATAGGAGGCGTCGAGATAATCGGCCTTGAGGTACATCATGAAGTCCTCAATCGCCGTGCCTTCTTCTTCGACCACCTTCATCATTTCCTCAACGTCGTGTCCCTGACGCAATATCTGGCGCGCCAAATCCAATGTCTCGGATTCGATCAAACTGGGATATTTGCTCCAACTGTCCAAGGGGTGGATGGCTGGATACCGTCGGGCGTCCGAACGTTCGCGGGACAGGCCATGGAAGGCCCCGACGACTTTCAGCGTGGCTTGGGTGACGGGTTCTTCAAAATCGCCACCGGCCGGCGAAACCGTTCCGCCAATGGTGACCGAACCAATGGAGCCATCCCGCAGGCGAACAATACCGGCCCGTTCATAGAACGAAGCGATAACCGACTCCAGATAGGCGGGGAACGCTTCCTCACCCGGGATTTCCTCCAGGCGTCCGGACATTTCGCGCAAGGCCTGCGCCCAGCGTGACGTGGAATCCGCCAGCAAGAGAACGCTCAGCCCCATCTGTCGATAATATTCGGCCAACGTCACAGCCGTATAAACAGAGGCTTCACGGGCGGCTACGGGCATGGAACTTGTGTTACAAATGATGATCGTCCGCTCCATCAGGCTCTTGCCGGTCCGTGGGTCGGTCAGGTGCGGAAACTCACGCAATGTCTCGACGACCTCACCCGCGCGTTCACCACAGGCGGCCACGACAACAACGTCCACGTCGGCATGTCGGCTGGTCAACTGCTGCAAGACGGTCTTGCCTGCGCCGAAAGGCCCGGGCACACAGAACGTGCCCCCCTTGGCCACCGGGAACAACGTGTCCAGAATCCGCTGCTTGGTGATCATCTGTTCCGTTGGCTTCATGCGCTCTTCAAAGCATCGAATCGGCACCTTGACCGGCCAGGTCTGCACCATGGAGACAGACAAGTCGCCGGCTTCCGTTTCCAGAACGGCCACTTCCTGCTCGACCGTGTATCCGCCTTCGGAAACGATGGACTTGACCTTGGCCACGCCCCGTAGGGAGAAAGGAACCATGATCCGGTGCTGGAACAAACCTTCCGGAACGATCCCCAGCGTGTCGCCCGCCATGACGGTATCGCCGACATTCACCACCGCGGCGAAGTCCCATGTCAGATCGCGGGGCAAGGCGCTGATATAGTTGCCGCGCTCAAGGAAAAAACCGAATTGCTCGGCCAGTCGCGGCAACGGATTCTGAAGCCCATCAAAGACCTGGGTCAAGAGACCAGGGCCCAGTTCGACGGACAGCATCTCATCGGTAAACTCCACCTGTCCGCCGACGGTCAATCCCTGTGTGTCTTCGAAGACCTGCATGTCAGCCACGGTCCCGCGGACACGAATCACTTCGGCCATTAATCGCTTGTCGCCCAAGATAGCGTATCCCACTTCATTTTGACTGATTGATTCGCCGAATTCGACGGTCAGCATGTTGCCGTTCACACCGACTATAGTGCCATAAGATCCCTTTTGACTCATTCTTCGGCTTTCCCTTCCGCTGCGGATTCAAGATTCCCGGCAAGTAAACGCTTGAGCGTTTCCCTGCCCAATACATCCGTCATGGTCTGCCAGCGCTCGACCATGCGCAATTTCAATGCGAAGGCGTATACTTCACCGACGCTAAACCGTTCCGATAACACCATATTGTCGATCACGTCCCAACGGTAGCGATCCAGCATCAACTCACGCGCCAGCGGATCGTCCATTCCCATGGCCTCAATGGCCACGCGCTCCACGCGCATGTCGAACCCGTCATGTTCACGCATGAAGCTCGCCGGATTTTCCTTCGCTGTCGTTGAGCGGATTCGCGCCAGCGCGTTGCGCAGTTGAATATCGAAATCCCGCCAACGGACCAGGAAAGGGTGACGGAAGCCTTCGCTATCCGCTGATTCAATGCGGCGCAACTCGGTCATTTCCTCTTCGCTCAATTGAGCTGCGTTTGACGCCAGAAATTCATCAAGCGAAACCGGAGCCGGATCGTCCAGAGCCAGTGGCGGCAAGGAAGCTGTCAAATAATACATGGCCACCGGTCAGTTCTCCTTCGCTTCGTTGATCACATTCTGAATGATATCGCGCAGTTGGGGTTGAACATAGGCGCTGATTTCATCGGCGATCGCTTTTTCCGTGAAATCGTGATAGAGATTTTTGTCTTTCATGAAAATCCGATAGCCCTTGGTGGCTCGTGGATCCGTCTTGATCTCTAATCCCTGATCCAACAGGCCCTGCATTTTTTCGGAGAAAAAGGCGCCCAGTTGCTTTTGATCCTCTTCATTCAGGATCAACGCTTTGGCGCCTTTTTGGGACTCCAGATATCCGCCGGCCATCTTGACCAACATATCCTTGAGGACATCGGGATTCAGGGTGGCCTGGACTTCTCGCCGGATCGTCTGATTCAGAAGCGTCTCGACGCCCTGGCCGACCGAGATCAGCAGATCACGCGCCGCCTGTTCCAAGGCCCGGGTTCCCCGTTCCCGATATTTCTCGCCATCCTTTTCGGCTTGCTCCAAGAGCGCCTTGGCCTTGGCCTCCCCTTCGTCCACGATCCGCTTCGCCTTGCTTTGCGCATCGCCCACAATCCGTTTCGCCTCGTCCTCGGCTTTCTGGACACCGTCCTTTTGGATCTTTTCGAGCAGGTGTTTCAGTTCTTCAGCCATGCTAAAGCCTCTTTCCGTATTCCGGTCTTATCCGCGCGCCGCCATGGGCCGCGAATTCCACCGTCTGATAAAATGTCGAACGACGAATCTACCCGGGGAGCGAATCCAACGCCCGCTGGACGACATCCGCCGCCGTCACATGGTTTAAACGATCCATGTTGATCGTCATGTCAAAGTGGCACAAATCGGGATAGCGGACATTGAAATACTGGCGCAGGAAATCCTCCATATCCTTGTCCCGTTTGGCGAGCCGATCTTCCGCCTGCGCCCCATCCAAACCGCGCAGTTCACTCAAGTTTGCCAGCCGTTTTTCCTGGGAGGCGGTAATGAAAACCCGAACCCCTTCGCCGGGTTCCACGATATGGGTCAATCCCCGCCCCATCAACGTCACGCCGCCCTGTATAATCAGCGCCCGGACCACTCGGATCAGAGATCGGAAATAATCCTCCCGACTGACGCGGTGCCCCACCATAATGCCATCGATAAAAGACTGAACCGCTGTTTTGCCCTGTTCGTCCAATCGACCGAGGATCTTGGGACTCAACTGCAAATCCTCGCAAACACGATCCAGAATCTTATATCCGAACACTTCATACCCCAAGCGATAGTGGATCACTTCGCTGACCAATCGGGCGCCACTGCCATAGCGCGAGGCAAAGGCGACCACTGGCAACCGGCGTCCCGCCTCGGGAGAATCGCTGTTCGATAAAGCAAAATCTTCATCGGCTCGCACCCGAGCCATTTTTTGTCGATCCCATCGCACAATCGTCCGGTTGATCAGTTCCTCCGGCTCCCACGGTTGGGGGAACAATTTGAAATCCGGCTCGTGATTCAGCGCGATATGTTCCATCGCATCCAGAATCAAATCCGCGGTCGTCCTCGCGTCCATTCGATCCATGTTGATGGTTATGTCATAATTGACGGGATCATCAATATCTTTATCATAAAAACGCTGCAAGAAAGAGGCGCGCTCTTCATCGGCGACTTTTACTTTATGGGCGGCCTCGGTCTCATCCACTTGCAGCATTTCCATCACATTGGCAATGCGGACGGATGGAGAAGCGACCAGGCGCACTCGAATACCCTGACCTTTGGAGACAACACACGGCGCGCCCCGGCCGATCAGCATACAACCGCCTTCCATTACGAAGGTCTGGATCACCTGAAGGAGGCGCCGGAAATATTGTGTCTGTTCCACATGTCGACCGACCAACATGCTGTC
>JADFCT010000012.1 GCA_017161665.1 Candidatus Sumerlaeota bacterium | reverse complement strand
AGCATCCCCTCGATGGCCTCTTTTCCACCAATCTTTCCCAGCGCGTCCAAAGCGGCTTTAGCCACGACGATATCCGAATGACTCGCCCTTTGAAGCAGTTCGCCCACAGCGGCCATTTCCCGGCGCTGTCCCAGCGCATTGATAACCCCGACCAACTCCACGCCGCTGACTTTCGGCAGCGCCTGACGCAAAGCCACGCCAGCCGCTGCGTCCGGGATACGTTCCAAGGCGTAACAGGCCATGTGATTGAGTGTTTCATCGCCGAGCAACTCAGAGAGAATCGGCACATCCTCGCCTGTGCCCACTTCCGAGAGTTGACGACATGCGAATTGCTTTGCTTCCACGGACGCATCCGATTTCAGCAGTTTACCCAACTCATCACAAAGCATTCGCCGTAACGGCGAGCCGGGACGGCTGTCCCGAATAAGTTCCGATACCAGCGTCAGGGGCTGGCGGCTTTCACCAAATCGATAATCCCCAGCCGCGGCGCCCACCTCGGAACACAATTCCTTCATATCCATTGCCCTGGCGGTTGCAGGGGCCCACAGGAACAAGCAGGTAAGCCCCCCCCACAACAAACCGGATGTGAATAATCCCATCGTTTTATCTCCTCACGATTCAAACCGGAAAGCGGCAGACCAACCGGCACATCAAATTCGCCAGGGACTCCGCATCGGACGCGCCAGCATGGCGTTGGCCCGATCATCCCCGATCACGTTCTCCTCCACCGGATCCCACTTCAGAGGCCGCCCCAACTGCATGGAAATATTCAACAAATGACAAAGCGTGGCTGTCCGATGTCCCGTCTCGGCCGTCGCCACGGTTTCGCCCCGCGTCTTGACGGCGTCGATAAAGTTCTGATGGTGTCCGGGACTCCGCCCGACATGGATTTCATTGGGATAAATGATTTCCTTCAAGAGCGAGGCGGGTTCGGCTTCCAGGCGTCCACCATGAATATGGATGAACACCCACCCGTCCGTCCCCTCGAACTTCAATCCGCGGGGACCTTCGTTTGTGCCGATCATGCGCACGCCGTTGGCATACTTGCACTCGAAGCCAAATTCCATGCAGACGTTATAGATGCCTTCCTCCGGCGCCCGGCCCCAAGCGTCATATTCAATCGGACCGGTTTTGTCCGCGTCCAGTCCCAGCTGAGCCAGGTCAATCACATGGACGCCGCGGTCGGTCATTTCCCCACCCCCGAAGTCCAGCACGAAGCGCCACCAGAAGTGGACCCGTTTTTCGATGTATGGCGCCACTGGCGTGGGCCCCATCCACATATCATAGTCCAGCGTCTCAGGCGGAGCGGTGATCGGTTGCGGTTGCGTCAGGGCTTTCACCTCGTTGTGGTGCGCTTCATCGACGGGCAGATTGATCCGAACCGTATGCAGCTTGCCGATCCGGCCATTGCGCACCAACTCACAAGCGAACCGGGCATTGCCGCCCGATCGTTCATGACTGCCGGTTTGAAGGACACGACCATGCCGCTGGACGGCGTCGCACACCGCCCGCCCTTCTGCGACCGTGTTGGTCAATGGCTTTTCACAATAGATGTCCTTACCCGATGTGGCCGCCATGGCGGCAATGACCCCATGCCAGTGATCGGGCGTGCATACCGTAACGGTATCGATATCCTGCCGAGCCACCAGCTCACGGAAATCGGAGTACAAATCCGGGCCCTCCCAGGAGCCGGACGGCTTGTTCTTGCCGTAATACTCGTTGACCACCCGACGGGCCGGCTCGAGTCCGAACGTGGCGCCGCGGTATCGATTCGATTCCTTTTCCACGTCACATAACGCGACAATCTGCATGGCCGGATTCTGGAGGAAAGCCCGCATATTATGCGTACCCTGCCCGCCAAGGCCGATACATCCCATCGTGATCCGTTCGCTGGGCGCCACACCGCCATCCCGGCCCAATGCCGAAGCAGGGACAAAAAGCGGAGCGCCTGCGGCGCCGGCGATGGCCCAACCCGTTTTCTTTATGAATTGTCTTCTGTCAATCGAGCGCATGGTAGTATTCACCTCTCAAAACAAAGTGCATGAAACGCCATCATATAGAGTTTAGAATCCCTCAATCGGGCGATCCATGCAAGAAATAAAAACGGCAATCGGCCGAATATCTCCCGACTCTCTCATGGCAAAGCCATTGCGTCACCAGGGTCCGGCGCGTATGGTCGCCAGGCGATGACATGCTGGTTGCGGCAATTCTCCAGGCGGGCCCTTCAATGATGCCATCTTTGATCCGTTCCAACTTTCTGATCCTCATCTCCCTGATTCTGTATGGGTTCGCCCTGTTGGGAGTGATTTACATCACCGATCGCGCGAACCTGAGCAACGCCAAAGCCGAATATTGCAAACTCAATGATCGCGAAGTTCAGGGATTTGATATTGGTCAGATTTGGCAAGGCTCCGTCCGCGTTCTCTCCGGCCCGCGCCCGGATTATGATCCCGAAAAAGAAAAAAAAGAAATCGCGCGCGTCCGCCAAAATCTCCTTGAACGGATCCAGGACATTGTCGAAAGCGACAGCCCGGTCTATGAGATCGCCGTATCGGACATCCGGGCCCAGGAGATCCTCAAGGCCTCCCGACCGGAGAAAATCCGGGAACGTCGGTCCTGGGAAAATACGGTCATCTGGAATTTCAAACATTCTTATAGTGTGCCGATCACGCGACAGGGAAATCTCAACACCATCGGCCAGATCACCGTTCGATACACCAATCCGCTCAACGATCCCCAGATCGCAGCCATTACCCGGAAACATCGGCCCCGCATCCTGGGCAGCATCGCCGCCATTACGATTCTCTTCATCGCCCTGTTTTATTTCGCCCTTCTCCCCATCCGCAACGTGACCGCCGCCCTCAAGGCCCATCAGGACGCCATCCCCGCCGTGCTCCGGCGCGCGCGCACCACAATGGAGCGCGCCTATAATCAGGTGGCCTGTGACGCCCTGCTGATGCGCTTGGAGGAATCCATTCGCTCAATTCCACAAAAGGGCGAAAACTACGAACGCTATGAGGTGCAGCATCAGATCTGTCGCGCCATGGTTCAATTTTTCGAGTACGCCGCCGTCTGGATTCTCAAGCCCGGCGGCACGCCCGACACCCCCACTTATACCTTGCTGGGCGCCTCCCCCACCACCCCTGAAAGCCTCTTTTCACTCATTGAGACACTGTCGCCCCAGTCCCTCCAGGCCGCCATCGCCCCCCTCAAACGAAACCAAGGGGCCATCGACCTGATCGAACTTCACGCCTCCCAAGGGCGCGCCGCGCTAGCCATGTGCGCCCTTCTCCCACCGGTGATTCCCGGCGAACCGGACAATGTCATTCTGGCCGTCGCCGGACCGCAGGCCGAACGCCTCCATCCACCACCGCTGGTCGTGAACCTGTTCGAACGCGCCGTTCGTGAAACACGCCGATCACTGATTGAACGGCAGGGACTCCGGCGCTCCATTGCGCGACAGCGCAGTGAAGCCAATATCAACATTGCCCGTCACTTGGGCCATGACCTGACCAACATCATCGCCACCAGTAAACTCGACCTCATTGCCGTGCGAAACTTTCTTCAGACTCAAGCAGACCTGACTCCGGAGAACGGTGACGACCCCCGCCGCCAGATCTTCACAGAGGCGTTGGAAGCCCTCCTGAAAAACACCCAGTTCCTCCAGGAAATCGTCAATCTCTATCGCTCGTTTGGATATGTCCGCACGCCACAATACGAACAAGTTCACATCAACGACCTTGTCAAAAACATCGCCGAACTTTTCGCCTACTCCACTTCGACCCGTATCCACATCCGAACCGAAATGGCCGACGAGGATCCGGTCGCCATGGTTGAGCCCCGACTCATCCGCCTGTGCCTTTTCAATCTCATGACCAATTCACTGGAGGCCATTCAGTTCGAAGACCGCAAACGCGGATTGACCTCCGCCGCCCAAACGGAAACCGATGAAATCGTGCTCAGTGTCCGACGCGAGATGCAACCCCACCCCTATCAGTTGATCCTCACCGTCGCAGACACCGGTCCTGGCATCCGTGACCCTCAAGGCGAGCTCATTCCGGATCAACGGTTGCGGGATATTTTATCGCTGGGCGTCACAACCAAAAGCGACACCCGTGGCGAGGGAGGTGGCGAAGGCCTTGGACTGGACTGGGTCCGAACCATCATTGAAGACTTCCACCAGGGAAAAATCATCCCCCGGAATCGCCCCGAGGGGGGCGCCTCGTTTACGCTTCAAATTCCATTGGTTCGGGCGGATGCCATGACGAAACGCCAGGAAGCCGATTGACCGTGAATCCCCCCCACAGGAAACGATCATGACGACAGTGCTGAAAAAGAAATTGCGTCAGCAGGCCATTCTGCGCCGCAAGGCCATTCCGCCTCACGAACGCGAGCCCAAAGACCGCGCCATTCGTGAACGGCTGGACCGCATCCCCGCCATCCAGCAGGCGATATCCATCATGACCTACATCTCCTGCCAGGGGGAAGTAGACACCCACGCGCTTATTCGCCAGTGGTTCGCCCAGGAGAAGCAGCTGTTTATTCCCCGCCTCGCCCCCCCATCCCCTCAGATGGAGGCAGTGGAAATCCAGGACGTTGACCGCGACCTGCGATTAGGTTCCTTCGGCATTCTGGAGCCGCTGGCGACCCTCCCCGCGGTGGAAGATCCGACCGCCATCGCACTGCACATTGTTCCGGGGGTTCTTTTTACGGAGCAGGGCGAGCGACTCGGTCAGGGCGGAGGGTATTATGATCGGTTTTTGAAAAGAGTCGCTCCCAAGGCGCCCCTCATCGCCCTTGCCTATGAATGGCAGATTGTCAAAGCCCTGCCACAAGAGTCATGGGATATTCCCATTCCCATGATTATCACGGAAGAACGCGTCATCGAGGCCACCCGATCATAAAAAAAACCGCCTGCGGCAGGCAAAAGCCCCCACAGACGGCCTTGCGGAAGGTCTTGGGCTGGTTTTATTCCGGATCTTCCATGTACCGTTTCATTTCATGTTCCCATTTCCCTTGGGCTTTGAGAATCATATCGCCCAGTTCACGCACCGCGCCGTTGCCACCGGCGCGACGGGTCACATAGTCCGCATATTCCAATACTTCATCCACAGCATCCGGCGCCGCGACGGCCAACCCGGAATGGCGCATGGGCGGCAAATCCACCACGTCATCGCCCATAAAAGCGACTTGTTCTTTCGACAAACCTCTCCGTGCAAGCAACTCCTTGAAGCAGGGCAATTTCAGTTTCGCATCCTGATATAGATCTTCCGGCTCGACCCCCAACTCGCTCGCCCGCCGCTCCACGGCGCAAGACCGGCGGCCCGTAATAATTGCGACTCGGATACCATTACGGACCAGCATACGAATCCCATGGCCATCCAAAGCGCTGAAAAACTTATATTCGTCCGTTTTGTTGAGAATCACACTGCCGTTGGTCATGACGCCGTCGACATCCAGGACGATCATCTTGATCGGTTTCATTTTTTCCTTCAGTTCGGCCTGCTCCAGCATAGAGTCCTCCATTGGTCGTTTCGGGGTTAGTGACGCGCGCATGGCGGTAAGACCATAATGGTCTGGGGTGAGATGTGTCAAGGCATGGCGCCGGATCTAAAAAACAAGCCATTGAGACGCGAACGGTTTCTCGCCCGGCTCCTCCACCGTCAGTTGCACAGAAATGATGACCCGCTCATCGGAATCGGTCCGGGCCCAGACCAGTCGCCCTTCCAATCGCTCTCCCGGGACACGCCCCTGTGTGTCGATACGCAATGGAATCAACGCCGTTTCTTCCCCGCCCAACTCGCCGGAACGCCAAGCCGGCTCCAACCAGGGAATCGTAACAAACGCCAAGGCCCGGCCCACATTCAATCGACCTTCCGAAACGGAGAAATTCTCCCATCCGTCCAGGACATCGACACTGTCCAAAAGCCAGTGACGAATTTCCAAAACGGTCGCCTCGGGCGCACGATCCATCAGTAGGGCAGCCGCCCCTGTCACCATAGGAGTCGCCATGGATGTGCCGCTGAGATAACGATACGTCTGATTGTTGGTCGTACTGTAAATGCCGGCGCCGGGCGCGGCCAAATCCACGGTGAGCGGGCCCCAGTTACTGGTAAAATACCGTCCGTCCCGTGAGTCCGTTGAGCCCACAGCGATCACATTGTCGAGGTCGAAATTGCTGGGATAATGATCGTTTTCATCGTTGTCCCAGCGGTCGTTCCCCGCAGCGGCGATCAAAAGAATGCCACGGTCCCCAGCGGCGGCGATGACATCCCGCAAAGCGGGCGTGGCCTCCGCCCCCCCCCAGGACGCATTGATCAGACGCGCGCCCATTTGGATCGCGTATTCAATAGCCGCAATGGCATCCGTATCGTAGCCGTCGCCATTGTCCTTGATGACTTTGAGCGCCATGAGGCGTGTCCGCCAGCAGACGCCAACGGTTCCGGTCGCATTGTCCCCCCTCGCGCCGGCAATACCGGCCACATGCGTTCCATGCCCGTGCCCGTCGTCCGGCGGCGTCCCCGTCGGCGTTCCGTCAAAATTCGTCCAGGTCGCGCCGTGAATATCGTCCACGATTCCGTTGCCATCATCATCCACACCCGGCACGCCTTGGATTTCCAGAGGATTTGCCCACAAATTATCTTCGAGATCGGGGTGATCGAGATCAATCCCGGAGTCCACAATGGCTATCGTTACCTGTTCGGCGGAATGGGTGACGGCCCACCCCTCCGGCGCGTCAATATCGGCATCGTTCTGGGCTTCCAAATGCCATTGCAAGCCATAACTGGGATCGTTCGGCTCGGGCGGTGGCGTCACGTCATTCGAAAGCCGAAGACGATAATTGGGTGAAACATATAAAACATCGGGATGGTTGCGATACCGCTCCGCAATTTCCCGGATGGCCTGTCCCGGCGCAATGCGCGCCACGTCAGCGGGAAACGATCGATAGGAACGGGAAATCCGGACGCCACGGCCCACCACCTTATGGGCAGTGGATCGCGCCCGGGCTCCGTCGCGAAATCGCACGATTAATGTATTGGGTTCATGTGGGCGATTCCAATGAATCGGCGCGGGAACCGTCCGGCGACGGGCGTCCGCATCAGCCGCCAACGCCACCGTCTCGTCAGATAAGGGTGGCGACGCGACAAAGGCCGTATCTGATCGTTCACTGAGCGTCCAGCGCACAGAGTCGGTTGTCAGACTTCTCACGGAAAGCAGGACCGTGCTGGTGCTCCCGGCCGACAGACGCAGGTCTAAACGCGACGGGATCGAAACCGATTGAGCCCCTGTCGATCGTCCACAAACCAGCAGGACCGTCCCCATCCATGCGACAAGAATCATTCGCCGATTGAGTGAATGGGGCCATCTCATGGGTTCAAACTGCCTGTCCGATAGCCTTTCAAATCCAATGCCACAAATCGAAAACCCAGTCGCTCGAATTCAGCCAGAATCGCTTCCCGCGCCTCCGACTCCACCAGCCGGGGCAGGTCCTCCACGGTCGTTTCGATACGGGCGGTCATGCCGTCATATCGAACGCGAACACACCGCAACCCCCAGGTATGGATCAGATATTCCTCGCCCTTGTCAATCCGGGCCAGGCTCTCTCGATCAATGGGATTATCGAACGGGACCCGCGAGGCCAGACACGCCGCCGATGGCTCATCCCAATTGCCCAATCCCCAATCGCGGGCGATGGCCCGTATCTCGGATTTGTGGAGTTCGGCGTCGCGCAAGGGCGATTGCACACCGAGTTCCTGGACGGCGCGCATCCCCGGCCGGTGATCGCCCAGATCATCCAGGTTCGTTCCCTCCAGAACCGCGGCGAATCCTTCGGCCCGGGCGGTATCCACCAACTGGGTGAACAGATAGGTCTTGCAGTGATAACACCGATCGACGGGATTGTTTTTGAAGGTCTCCTCGTCGATGGGCGATAAATTCAGAACGCGCAACGTAAGCCCATGCTCTGCCGCCATTTGTTCCGCGACCGTATGTTCGCGGGCCGGGAAAATATCCCCTGCCAGGCAAACCCCCTGGGCGCGCTCCGGCCCCAAGGCCAACGTGGCCGCCTTGAGCAAGACTCCGCTGTCCACACCGCCTGATACGGCGACCAAAACCGAACCATATGCTTTAATGCGCTCAATGAGCCGCTCTCGTTTTTGCAGAATAGCAGTAGGAAGGCCATCCGACATGTTAAGTCCCCCATTCGCATCAAACGTCTTCTTGAAAAGTTCATGCCGAAGCAGAAAGTAATTATCCCGGGTTCTTGATCGCCCCGCAACCGGGATTGTCTTCAAAAGTTGAGGTCATGGTTCCCCGGCGTGCAACAGATTCCAGGCGGCGCCAGCGTGTTGTCTGGATCAAAGCCCATAGCGCACACCCTTTTGCCTTCCTTCAATTCTGGCCTCGGGATTCTTCGACGCAGTTTGCGCACAAGCCCAGGGATCGCGGCGCGCAATAATTGCGCAGTGCGGCAGAAATGAAAACCGATCCAATCGATTGGGATTCCAAATTCGAGCCGTTTTGTGCTTCTTTCACAAAACAAACCAAGGGCTTTTCTCTGGCATGAGGTTTGCTCGTGTAAGAACGAGAGTATCTCGCCCATACTCCTGATGCCAAATGAAAACGCCCATCAGGGAGCGTTTTCCAAAACACAGCGTGAGGAGATACCGATGAACAAGTGGAATCAGGTCGTGAGTTATGGCGTGATGGCGTTGACGATGATCGCCTTCAGCGCCTCGGCGCAACAGCAGAACGGGAACCGCGAAGGCCGTCAGAGAATGAGCCCGGAAGAACGGGCGAAAATTACGGCAACCGCTCTGCCGATTACGGCTACGGCGGTGGCGGAGTATGTGAAGTTGGATGAGGCGAAGACCAAAGCCTTCGTCAAAGCGTATGTCGCCGCCAACGAAGCCGCCAGCAAACGGATGGCCGACCTCCGCCAGGGCGGCGGACAGCAGATGGATCGCCAGGCCATGATGGATGCCATGCAAAAGAGTCGGGATGAAATGGCCAAGGTGCTGAAGGACAACATGACGGAAGAGCAGGCGAAAAAAGTGAACGAGGTCATTGGTGGACGCTTCAGTTCACTGGATCGCAATGTGGAAAGCTTGGTCCGAGCCAAAGTGGAAGAAGCCAAAATCAAAAAGGCGATGCCGGTTCTCATCAAGTACGCTGCTGACAACAACAAGATGATGATGACGGAGATGCGTGGGCAATCTGGAGCCGGTGAAGGCGCTGGCGCCGGTGGCTTCGCCCGTCCGAGCGATGAAATGATGACCAAAATGCGCGAAATGCGTGAAAAACTGGTCAAAGACCTGACACCAATCGTCGGCGAAGAGGCGGCCACCAGCATGGGAGGCCGAGGAATGCGGATGGGCGGCGGTATGCGCCAGGGTCAATAAGTTATCAATCACAAGATCCGTGGGCTTTTGTCCGAAGCGCTTTCCAGCACTCAGACAAAAGCCCTCATTTTTTAACCTAAATGCGGCTTTTGAGCGTTGATGGAGAGGCCTAACGCTTGTGTTCTCAGGCGTTGAGATAAAAAAGTAGGCTCACCCGTCAGGTGAGTTGAGGCTTTTTCGCAAAGCATCAGAATACAATGGTTTGCGTCTATTCACTACGAGCAACTGCCGTTTTTAGGTTTAATGGCGTATTTCAGCCAGCATATTTTTTTTCAATCGTATCGGACCAGCGCCGAAGTGAATGCTGGTTCCGGCAGATTCCTGCGCCAGCGGAACCGATCCGCTCCGGTTTGCTTCGCAAAGCATCGCAGACAGACTTTCCCGACGGGCAAGCCGCCGTTTTCCTTCAGGACACTCCCCCACCCTTTTGCGCCTCCAGATCCCCTCTTGCCCCCCCACCCCCCGCCGATAGTGGTCCTTAAATGAAGTCTGGGAAATAGTCAGCCGAGGAAAATCGCCGTGACAGATCGGGGGGGAAGGGAATATAAATCATTAATGTCTTTTGAGAAAACAGCGTTTTTTTGCAAATTTAAGGAGACGCGGAACTCAATGGCGTTGTTTAACATTTATTGTTTTAATCTTCGGTTCCAGGCTCACGACAACTATGCGTATTCGTTTCTTTTCGGGATGCAAGCCCGCCGCCCATCGCTTTTTTTGTTCCAAAATATCCTTCCTGTCCCTTTTCCTGCTGGGAAGTCTCCCGGGGGCCGCATGGCCTCAGGGACGAATTGTCATCAACGAGATCATGTACCACCCGGCCAGTCACCAGGTCGATGATGAATATATCGAACTGCTGAACGCAGGCGACGCAGAGGTCAATCTCAACGACTGGCGGCTGGATCGCGGGGTCACGTACCGTTTCCCTGCTCATATCCTGGCCCCCGGAGAGACCGTTTGCGTTGTGGCAAATCCGACATCGTTTACGGCGCGGTATCCGGAACCGTCGAATTGGCTGGGGCCATGGCAGGGCCGTCTGTCAAACGACAGTGAAGAAATTCGGCTGATAAATGCCGTCGGTGAACGGATCGATCGCGTGACCTATTACGATGAAGGCGAATGGGTTGTTCGCGAGCGCGGTCCGCTGGACAACAACCATCGGGGCTGGATCTGGTCCGAAAAACATGATGGGGGCGGACGGTCTTTGGAATTAATCAATCCAGCCCTGTCCAACCGGCATGGGGCCAATTGGGCGGCATCGCAAGGGGAGGGTGGCACGCCGGGCGCTCCAAACTCCGTCGCATCCGAACAGACCGCGCCTCTCATACTGGATGGCGAATGGTCGCCGATCATCCCCTCGTCCAGCGACACGGTCACAGTCACGGCCCGCCTTATGGACACCGATATGGCCGTCGGAGTGGCGGCCTCCCTCTACTACCGGGTGGATCTGCCGGCTGAGGCCACGCCCACGGCCTTTCTTATGCGCCCCATGTTCGACGATGGACTCCACGGCGATGGGAAAGCGGACGACGGTGTCTATGGCGCCCAAATTGAGCCGCACCCCGACGGCGCCATTATTGAACTGTATATCACCGCCACGAACGCGACCGGCCTCGTGCGATCGCTCCCGGCGCCCTGTGATGTGGACGGCATTCCCGTTCAAGCCGCCAACTGGCTGTATCGGGTCGACGACGGCTTTTCTCCAGACCAACAGCCCGCCGGCGATGAACCGCCCTTTTATCGGGTGATCCTCACGCAGTCCGAGCGAGATGAACTGGTTTACCTGGGCCAACATTACCCCGACTCCAGTTCCAATGCGCAGATGAACGCCACCTTCATCAGCTGGGATGCTGAAGGGATCAAGGTCCGCCCCACGGTAGGCATTCGCATCCGTGGCAACGGTTCCCGCCGCTCCGCTCCCAACAATTATCGTGTCAACTTCCGATCCGATCACCGTTGGAACAATCGGGAAAGACTGATATTGAATGTCCGATATCCCCATTTGCAGATACTGGCGGGCCAGTTGTTCGAGGCGGCCGGAATGCCAAATTTTAATCCCCAAGCCATTCAACTCCGACTCAATGGCCAAAACCTTGCGGCCCCCTATTCGCCACAGGGAATGTATGCGCGTCTGGACGTTTATGACGCCGACTGGGTCGCAGACGAATTCCCGGATGACTCGAACGCCAATGTCTATAAGTGTATCGCCGGCTCCCATAATGCGGGATTGGAATATCTCGGCGACAATCCGGCGGACTATCTGTCCATCGGCTATGATAAAATGACCAATACCTCCGAGAATGATTGGACCGACCTGATCGCGCTGACCCGTGAACTCAACGATCCTTCCGATGTTGATTATGCCGATCGCCTCGGTCAGATCGTAAACATCGATCAGTGGCTCCGCTGGTTTGCGCTGGAGACGC
Organism: Candidatus Sumerlaeota bacterium; assembly: GCA_017161665.1. Classification (GTDB taxonomy): domain Bacteria; phylum Sumerlaeota; class Sumerlaeia; order JADFCT01; family JADFCT01; genus JADFCT01. Next base: position 12,651 of record JADFCT010000012.1, on the reverse strand, counting down.
TGCTGTTGAACAACGAGACAAACCTCAGCAACGGTTATGGCGACGACTACGCCCTGGTGGCCGGTCAGACGGATCCACGTTTCCAGTTACTGCCACACGATCAGGACACCATCCTCAACCAGGGCTCTTCGAGATTATCATTCGACACACCGATTTTTCGTGTGGCGAACTTACCCCATATCCATCGCTTCTTGACCCACCCCCAACTGGTGGGGCGTTACTATGATCAACTTCAGGATCTGACCGAAACCGTGCTGGCGCCCGAAAACCTGCAACCGTTCCTTGACGAAACGATCGGCAGCTGGGTGGAGGCTGACAGTCTTCAGGAAATCATGGCCTTTGTTGCGGATCGAAACGCCTTTGCCCAATCACAGATTCCCTCAACATTCGATTTCACTGTCGCGGCGCTCAAACAGGGAGAGTACTACTACACGAACCAGAGATTCGTTTCGTTATATGGTCATGCTCCCGCCATTAAAACACAATCGGTCCTGATCAATGGACTCGAAGCCGAATGGTCCCCTCTGGACGGGACATGGGAACTGGGCGAGGCTTTGGGCGAGCCGACGACGCTGATTGCGGACGGTTCGGACTGGCGTTATCTGGATGACGGTTCGGATCAGGGAATCGCCTGGCGGGCGCCGGATTTTGACGATTCGGTCTGGCCCACAGGAACCGCTCGTCTGGGATACGGCGACGAGGAGGTCGTCACGACAATCCGTTATGGCGACGACGCGTCCCAAAAACACATCACCTATTATTTCCGGAAAGAATTCGACTGGGATCCGACGGAAACGGTCACAACCCTGATTGCGGAACTCTCACGCGATGACGGCGCGGTTGTTTATCTGAACGGCGTCGAAATAATCCGCAGTAATCTGCCCGAAAATGTCGAAATCAATTATCGAACGACCGCGCTCACCACAATGGGCGGTATTGAAGAAACCCGCTTTCACAGTTACTCCGTCGATCCGGCCCTCTTGCTTCCGGGGCGCAACGTGATCGCAGCCGAAGCGCATCAACGTTCCCAAACCAGCAGCGATCTGGGATTCGATTTCAGAATGGTCTGTCAGACGATCAATTTTGTCACCACAAGCGGCATTTCACTGTCGCCCGGACTTCAACGACTCGTGATCCAGACCTTCGACGGTCCCGGAGGATCCGGAAACCTCTTACAGGAAACCTCTGCGGATGTGTGGTACGATACGGCGCCGGAAACCGACTTCAGTGGAACGCTGACAACAGACACGGTGCTGGGCCCCGAAGGCAATCCCTGGAAAATCTCAGGCGACATCATCGTCCCCGAAGGCGTCACGCTCGCCATCGCCCCGGGGGCCTCCCTGTTCTTCGATGCGGGCGTTGGCATACAGGTTTATGGTCGCCTGGTGGCTGAAGGGACCGAATATGCCCGCATCCGTTTGGCCGCTGACCCACAGACCCGCTTGCCCTGGAACGGCATTCGATTCAGCAATTCCAAAGAGGACAACCGGTTGGCCTTTGTGGATATGGATTATGGTGATGGCGGAGCCGAAAGCATTCTGGTGTCCTGGTCGCGATTGCTGGTCGATCACATGACTTGGACCGACTCGGATCAAACCATTATTGAAGTGTATTATCCGACCCTTCGAATCGCCAACTCCGTCTTCCCCAATATTGAAAACGCGGAAACAATTCATGGTTTGTATATTGATCCCGAAGGGTATTTCATCATCGAAAACAATATCTTCGGAACCACAACGGGCTATAGCGACGTCATTGATTTTACGTATTGCAAACGGCCGGGGCCAATTCTGGAGGTCTATGACAACATCTTCCTGGGGGGATCGGATGATGGATTGGATCTGGACGGAACAGACGCCCATGTGGAAGGCAACCTCTTCATCAATTTCCAAAAAGGGCATAGCGGCGACAGCACCTGCAATGCCGTGGCCACAGGACATGCCGGGGATTGGGTGTCGGATGTGGTGTTGGCCCGCAATATCTTCATCAACAACGATCATCACATCCTGATCAAAGACGACTGTTTTGTTCTGGCCGAGAACAACACCTTTATCGACGCCGACATCGCGGCCATCAACTTCCATGAGCCCGCACGCCCCACCACGCCGGGACGAGGCGCGACGCTGAAAGGCAATATCTTCTGGAAGCAGCCGATGCTGTTCGAAAATCAATTCCCCATCAGTGGAACGGCCCCGACGATTTCGTTAATTCAAAACATCGCCCCGGCCGCCTTTCACTACTTGGGAGACGGCAACCTGGATGCCGATCCCCTCATCACCAATGCGTCCACGTCCGATGTGACGCTGCTTTCCGATTCGCCGGCCATCGGCGCCGGGCCCAACGGACTCGACATGGGAGCGCTGGTCCCGGCTGGACCCTCCATTACCGGAGAACCGGTCGGATGGACCACGCGACGGGACGCGCTCCTGACCATTTATGGCCCGGGCATGGTCGCTTATCGGTATCGTCTGGATGACGGTCCCGAAAGCGAAGCGCGCCCCACATCCGTTCCGATCCAACTGACCAATCTGACGACCGGTGAACATGTCGTCACCGTCAGGGGACAGAACTCCGCCGGCCGGTGGCAGGAATTGGCGGAAGCAACCCTTTCGCAAACGTGGCGTGTCGTTGAGACCGCCACCGCGCTGGCCGTCACCGAACTCATGGTCGCCCCTCCCGCTGGCTCGGAATACGAATTTATAGAAATAAAAAACACACTGGCCAACGAGACACTGGACCTCAGTGGATTCGTTTTCACAAACGGAATCGACTTTACCTTCCCGTCCGGCGCCCTGATCGCGCCGGGGCAATATGCGCTCATCACCAACCGAGCGACTCCCGAAGAAATCAACGATTTCCGCGCCTGGTATGACCTGAATGACGGGGTCCTGCTCTTCGGTCCCTATACCGGTAAACTCGCCAATGATGGCGAACGCGTGACCTTGCAAACATCGCTGATGGGCGGGATCGCCGCCACCTTTGCGTATGAAACCGGACGCGGTTGGCCCCTGGCAGCCGATGGATACGGCCACTCTCTGGTCCCCCTCGCCGAGGAAACACAAAGGGATAACAGTCTCAGTTATGGCCGCGCCTGGCGAGCCAGCCGGTTCATGAATGGCTCTCCCGGCCGCGGCGAGCCCGAGATTCAGGGCGACCTGCTGCTTAACGAAATCGTCGCGCATACCGATGTGACAGCCCCTCCCTATGACTCAAATGATTGGATCGAACTCGTTAATATGACTTCGAATCAACTGACGCTCGGTGGCCCCTGGTATCTGTCCGATGACGGATTCAACCTCACCCAATGGACCCTTCCCGATGGCGTTCTGATGCCGGGACAGCGGATTGCTTATGACGAAATGACGGGATTCCACAATCCCATCACGACCGGCTTCGGCATCAACAAAGCCGGGGAAAACATCTTCCTGGCCTATATGCCCGACGGCCCCGTAATCTCTCCACGCAATCGGATTGTGGATTGTGTCCGTCTGCAGGGACAGGAGAATGAGCGATCCTGGGCGCGACATGGGGATGGGAATCCCTTCTGGACCACAACCGCCCCCACGCGGGACCGGGCAAACACCGTTAAAATCGACGATGTGGTGATGGATGAAATCATGTACCATCCCCCGTTGGATGATGCGCATCCTCTGGATGAGAGTCCCGATGAGTATCTCGAATTGTGGAATCCCACGAACACGGCAATCGCGTTATGGAATGAAGCCGGCGCCTGGCGCCTGGACGGAGGGATTGACTTCACCTTCGGCGCCAACGTCGCCATTCCTCCCAACGGAAGGCTTCTGATTGTGGGATTCGATCCCACCGACACGGTGGCGATGGACCATTTCCGTAATCAGTATGGCGCGCAGATCGACGCCAACGTCATCCAGGGCCCCTATGTCGGTTCCCTTTCCAACCAGGGCGAACGGATAACCCTGTCGCGCCCCCAGGCCCCCGACGCAGTGGACGAAACGGCTTCATGGGTAGTGGTCGATGAATTAATTTACTTTGATGACCATCCCTTCCCGGCCGAAGCGGATGGCCAGGGGAAGGTTCTTCAGCGCGTCTCCCCCCGCCGGGTCGGAAACGAACCGGCCAACTGGTTTGCGACGGCGCCATCCCCCGGACGCGCCGGACCGCACAAACCCGGAAACTGGTCCGGGTGGATCCTGCATTAAAATCCGAGGCGCCCGGATCGTCTCTGCTGTCTCAAACACTTTGAAACGGTGAGAAGGCGCCGGGGCGCGGCGCGATGACTTCTTTTTCAAACGCCAAGGCGCCAAGGCGCAACGACACAAAGCACATCGGGGCGCGGCGCTGCTGCCCGAACAGGCCCGCGCCCAAGGAACCAAACATCAGCAAAGCCCCGGTAGGGGCGGCACATAACAGCCCAGGGTGGAGCGACCGATAGGGAGCGGAGCCCTGGGTTAGAGAACAAGCGACTGAGGCGCCGGCGCGATTTTTGCGGCGAAGCAAGCAAACAATCGTGACGGCGCCGACGCCCATCCGTCAGCGACTCAACATTTTAAAGAGAGTTCTGCGTTCATTGTTTCAAATTCACGGCGGCGTGTTCCAGAATCGATTGGCCTCGCAGCATATCCACACAGTTCATGAGAGCGCGGCCGTTGTGATAGCAGCTTTTCCACTTGTGGGCCTTGGGTTTCTCCTTGAATTCCGGCTCTTTGTCCAATCCCTGGGCGTACCACCCGCCCCGTTCGTGGTCGATCATGTATTTTTTGATATAGTCCCATTGCTTTTCAAAAGCGGCGCGATAGGCTTTCTCTTGCGGATACAACTTTGAAAACAGCAGCAGCGTGTTCAACGCTTCGGCCTGGGCCCACCAGGTCTTGGTGTCTTTGATGATTTCGATCGGCTCGTCGGGGTCGAAGTAATAGCCGATTTCATAGAGCCCGCCGTTTTCGTGATCAAATCCGTTTTTCAGGCTGTGATCGACGAGTTTTTTGGCGACGGCTTGCGTCTGGGGATCGTCCAATTGGCCCAGCGCGGCCGCCGCCTCCAGCAACAGGTAGGCGGTTTCGATGTCGTGGCCAAAGGTGACGTGGTCGTATGGAATGTTTTCCAGGATATAGTCGCGTGGCGCTCCCAGATTGGAAATGGGGATCCAGTCGGGGCGAAAATACAGGCGGAGATAACCCTTTTCGGAAACCATGCGGTCCCGGATGATGGTCAGCATTTCGTAGAGGGCGTACTTGACCTTTTCGTCCTGTGGCCGAAGTTTATAGAATTCGGACAAGGCTTCCAGAAGATGGATGGACGAATTATAGTCTTTCCATCCGGCAACTTTTTGCTGAGGGTGGTCCTCCATGGTTGTGCCGAAATCCACAATAATATCGAAGTAACCGCCATACTTCCTATCACGAGTCACGTTATGCAGCCAGTAGAAGATGCTTATCGCTTTATTTTCGGCTTCTTGGGAGCCTGTGAGCCGGGCGTAGGCGGCGGCGCCATAAAGACCAAAGGCGACGCCATAGCTTTGTTGGGTGCTGTTGATGACTTCCCAGTCGCCCTTTTCTGGATTGAACTGCTTTTCAAAATAGTATTTGTCGTGAGCTTCCCACATTCGATCATGAAGGAAGCGAAATCCGTGGTCGGCGGCGAAGCGATAGACGGGTTCCCTGGGATAGCGCGCGGCGGCCTGACAGGCGGTCCAGAGGCCACGGGCCTGAGAGACGATCATCCGGGTCGTGGAAGTGGAGGGCGCCCAATTGGCATCAAAATCCGTATGGTAGCCGCCAAGTTCCAGATCCAGGATGCGGGGATACCAGACCTGGAGGATATTTTCCCGGAGGAGGGTCTCCATTTCGTCGGCCAGTCGCGCATCGGCCGGCGAGTGAGTCGTAGCCGTTTGTGAAAGGGATTGAGCCGCCGGCGCCGGGGTCAAACCCATCATAAAAACCATCAAAAACACCGAAATGCCTGTTTGCCAGGTCCATCCTTGGAATCGCATGATCGCCTCCCGTCGCGAATCGAATCAGACAGTATAAGACCATCCTCGGTGAGGAGAGTTCTCCATGTCCATCGAAATGGGCAAACAAATGGTGAAAATGATGGGGAGGCGTGGCGTTGTGGAATGTTCTTTTTGAACCATGAAGAATAGAAGGAAAAGAAGATGGTTGCGCTCATCGCCAAGGCGCCAAGACGCCAAATCGCAAAGCGGCGAAACAAAACGGGGCGGGATAACGCTGTCCCATAAGGCCCGTGTCCCAGAAGCCAACCATCCGCCAAGCCCCGAAGGCGGCGACAGATACATAATGCTGTTGACATAAGATCAACAAACCGAAAACGGCAACGAATTTAACCGAGTGGGGCTTAACCGCCCCACACCCCGTACTGAATCAAACGGGGGGCATCGCGCTGACGCCACCCCAAAAAAAAGAATATTCCCGCAACTTGGCCCTTTATTTTTCCAATCCACGAAGCCTATAATTACCTGACAGCAAGTTGACCGCCACGCTTTGACGCGTCGGGAGAATGGCGTTCATTTGAGCGGGCGGTGGTTTATTATGTTCAGGGTGAATATTATTCCAAGCTTTGGATAAGGAGCGATATTGATGCGTGGTTTGACGAATCGGATAGGGACATGGGCGCTGTCGGCCGTGTTGATCGGGTCGGTCGGTGTCCTGAGCGCCCAAGCGGACTCCGTCGTTTCCAGAAGCGAGAGCCCTTCAGGCGCAAGCGTAAAAACGGCTTCGGCCGACCGCATCGCCGCTCGGCAGGGCCTCTTGCCCGTGGTGGATGAAGGACCGGCGCAGATCGACGCCAACGGCCTGGCCAGGGCCTATGAGGATCAGGGCGAATGGATCGACGTGATCGTCACCCTCAAGAAACCGGCGCAAACAGTGGGATTGAATTTAGGCAATCCGCCGGAGCTGAATTACCTGGAGGATTTGGTGGAGGCCGTTGATGCGCGCACGCTGGCACGTCTGTCCAACAGCAATTTCCGGCTGGGCTATCGCTATCAGACCTTTGGCGGCTTTTCCTGCTCCATTACGCTGGACGGCCTGGAAGCCTTGCTTAAGGATCCGGCCGTGCAGTCGGTGATGCCGTCTCGCCTCATCAAGCCCCACGGTCGCCAGGGGATTCCCCTGATGAACGCACTGAAGTATCGCTCCGAATATGCCGGCCAACAAATGGCCATCGCCGTGGCCGACGAGGGTGTGGACTATAACCATCCGCTCCTGGGCGGTCCGGGCTTCCCGAACAGCAAGGTTCTGGGGGGGTATGACTTTGTCGATAACGATCCCGATCCCATCCCCGAAGGCGATGGCGCCCACGGCACGGCCGTGGCGGGCATCGCAGCGGGCATGATGCAGGAAACACGGGACTATATCGGCGGCGTGGCCCCGGAAGCGAAAATTTACGCCTTGCGCGTCCTCGGGGAGTATGGCGGCATTGACGCTTGGATCCTCGCCTCGATGGACTGGTGTGTCATCAACAAGAACAGAAATCCCAACTACCCCATCCTGGTGGCGAACTACAGCCTCGGGAGCAGTTTCAAATACGACTCCCCCGCTGATTGCGATCGGGACAATCCGGCCTATGTCGCCGCGGCTCAGAACATGCGCTCAGCGGGTATCATGATGCTGGCTTCTTCGGGCAATGACGGGTACTGTGACGGCATGGGCGCGCCGGCCTGCGTTTCCAACATCGTCTCCGTCGGCGCCGTCTTCGACGCCGCCTTCGGCGATTTCACGGCTGGACTCATGGGCGCTTCGTGTCTGTCGCCGGTCTATGATTCGCTGACCACCATGACCCAGTATATGATGTTCCCCTATGTGGATCACTCGATGGCCAACAAGGTCATTTCCTATTCGAATTCCGCCTATTTCCTCGATCTGCTGGCCCCTTCCCAGAACGCCTTCACGTTGGACATCACCGGCGAGCGCGGGTATGCCCATGACGGTTTTGCGCCCCACTTCAATGGCACCTCGGCGTCCTGCCCCTATGCGGCCGGCGCCGCGGCCGCCGTTCAGTCCGCCGCCAAAGACCTGACGGGCAATTTCCTGAAACCCGCTGATCTGTTGAAAGTCCTGAAAAATACCGGCGCGCCGATCGTTGACGCCAAAGCGCGCTCGGTGATCAAGCCGCGCGTGGATGTGGGGCTGGCTATCGAGTCCTTTATGGAGACGCTGCCGCCGGAGCCCACCCCGGGCACACCGTGGCGGGCCTACTACGATGTCACCTACAAACGATTCGGCCGCAAGGATACGGATAATATCCGGATTGACGACGAGGGGATTTTTCTCGGGGAAGGGGGCGGCCCCCGGGACACGCTGAAGATCAAGAACCTCTATCCGAAGGTCGAAGATATCCCGGCCATCCCGCTGATTCTCGTGCCCATGGGCATTAAGAAAATCCAGACCGACGGCGTCGTGAATCGCCTGATTGTCAGTGGTCATCTGGACGCTCTGAAGGCGAAAAATGGTCATGTCCAGCAGTTGGAAGCCACATCGATCGGCTCGGTGGCCATGGCGGACACCGTGATGGGCGGGACCCAGGAAGAAGAGGCGAACGCCATCATCCTGTGTTCGGCGGACACGCAGGACGGTATTGGCTCCCTGAAATTGAAGATTAAAATGTCCGGCGTGAATCTGTTGGAATTGCGGGCCCCCGCGCAGGGAGTGGATATATCCCTGGCCTCCAAAAAGTTCAAGAATGCCCTCGGGCAAAAAGATGTCTCCCTGTCCGGCGTGCCCCAAGGGGGCACGAATTCCATCTGGGCCGGCTCGCTGGAACGCCTGCTGGTCAAAGGCGCCGGGATCCAGGCGGACCTGATTTCGGACGAAGGGCTGCTGCGCGCTCCGACGGCCATTGAGACGCGAGGCAGCGTCTTTACCGTGGGCTCGCGGGATGAGAAGGTCAAGATTCACATCCCCGGCCACGTCGATGTGGGGACTCTGGAAAGCCAGTCGCCTCGCCTGAGCGTGGAGGCATCGGGGGGCGACATTCGGGCCAATCAGATTCGGGCTGCTGCTCAGATCGACACACTGTCGGCAAAGACCAAGGCCTTGCCGTGGAAGGTCCAGGAAGACTTCCAGGTCTTTAAAGCCTTCGATGGCGGCTTTATCGTCGTGGGCCGGATTCAGACGGGCGTGGTCTTCGATCCAGACGCCACCGCGCCCGGCCCCCCGAATATTATGCAGATCGTTGCCGACTGGGGATTGAACTGGGACTTTGACGAATCGACGGGCACGGGCCTCTTCCATCGCAACAATCAGGTCATCGCCGGCTCGGACGGAGAAGGCATGATTCGGGAGATCACGTCCATGCACTTCGCCGAACGCACAAAACCCTATGAAGTCTGGAAAGCCGGCGGCCCCTTCATTTGCGGTTCCGCCTATTCCGCGACCCAACCGCCCGTGCGTGGCGGACTCTTTGACGGTTACTTCACGTGGTCGGATGTGTATCCCTGACCGACCCACCGTTTACCCCGAACCCATCCCCCGTTTTCAGACATGAAAACGGGGGATTCCTTTTACCCCGGATTTTCAGTGGATTGGGGCGCCGGTTTCGATGATGATGGGAACTCTTGTCTTGGAGGCGATTTCTATTGTTTGACATTTCAGAAAATCCCCGGCTGGTCGAGCGGGCGTATCTCGTGGGAATCCGATGGCGTGGCGATTCGGAAGCCGCTGTGCAGGATCACCTGGATGAACTGGCCCAGTTGATGGACACACTGGGGATCCCGGTGGTGGGGCGGGACGTGGCGCGTTTGAGCCAGGCGAAACCGGACCTGATCCTGGGCGCGGGCCGCGCCGAAGCGATCCTGGACGACTGCCGACGGCTGGAAGCGGACTGCCTGGTCTTTGACGAGGATGTGAGCCCCACGCAACAGCGCAACTGGGAAAAATTATCCAAAATGTGCGTCATCGACCGGCGGGAAGTGATTCTCGACATTTTCGCCAAACGGGCCCAGACCCGGGAGGCCCGACTCCAGACGCGACTGGCCCAACTGGAATATAGCCTGCCGCGATTGCGACGGGCCTGGACACACCTGGAGCGGCAGCGGGGCGGCGCCGGCCAGCGAGGCGGCGCGGGCGAACTCCAATTGGAAATGGACCAACGGCAGATTCGTGACTGGATCGCCTCAATCAAAAAGGAGCTGGCCGAAGTCCGGCAGCGCCGATCCGTACAGCGAAAACAACGGGGCGTCAAGCCGGTCCCCAACGCGGCGCTGGTGGGCTATACCAACGCCGGCAAATCCACGCTTCTCAACGCCCTGACCGGCGCCCAGGTGCTGGTGGAAGATCAACTCTTTGCCACGCTGGACCCCACGACACGACGGATTGTCTTGCCGAACAATCAGGAAATCCTGCTCACGGACACGGTGGGCTTTATCCGTAAGCTCCCCCATGGTTTAGTCGAATCGTTCAAAGCGACCCTGGAAGAGACCCGACTGGCCGACTATCTGCTGCATGTGGTGGATGCGAGTCATCCCAAGGCGACGGATCATATCGAAGCGACCCGCGCCGTATTGAAAGAACTGGATGTGGGCGACAAGCCAACTATTCTTGTCCTGAATAAATCGGATGTCGTCGAAGAGCGCTCGGCGCTGGTGGGACTGGGTCGCGATATGGATGCCGTGGTGGAAATCTCCGCCGCCACAGGCGCGGGACTGGATGCGTTGCTGGCGCTCCTGGCCGATTTGCGGGGACGGGAGATGACGCAATTGATCCTGGAAGCGCCGATGGATCGCTACGATGTGGTGTCCCTCGCCCATCGCGAGGGCCATGTCCTGAGCGAAAGTTATACGGGCCAGTCGATCTGGCTGGAGGTGGAAATTCCTCTGCGCTTGCGCCATCTGTTCGAGGCATACACACGCGACACCCTGCCCGAAGGGGTCCGCGGCGCCGACGGCCCGTAGAAATCCCCGCCTGATTGAGTCAACAAATGGGTCGGCTCCGTGAGAGGGAAGAGGACGCTTTCGCTTCTTCCCTCCAATCGTGTGCATGTCCCCATTCTAGTCAAAGCATTATCCGGTTTTTTCCCGATCCCATAGGTCCGCGAACTTCTCATTGAAGATCCGGGTGCGAAGAGCCGCCATATTCTCGATACCTTCCTCGCCATCCCAGCGTTGTCCCACACAAGACATGCGGCCTTTGATCAGGTTTTTACAGGTTCCTTCAATAGCGCCCGAACCGATGGGCAGGTTCATTTCTTCATACCGCGGATACTCCATCCGCGTCCGGTGCGTCTCAAAGTATCGACAACGAACGCTCAGCGGCTGCGATTTCTTGTCCGAATGGCATTGGTCTATGCGTTTTTTCAATTCCACAATCAACTCGTCCACCGCCCCTTTGCGGATACGATCACTCCAGTGGGCGTACCACTTTTTGGCCGGAGGGCTGTCGCTGTGGACGAAAATCAAATCGCGCGCTTTGCCCAGATTTTCGCAGGCGTGATAGTAGTCCAGTATTTCGATGGGCTTGAATTCGCGTCCATCGGGACCGGTGAAGTGAAGGCGGTCTTTGGAGTATTTCCAAATCCAGTCGGCCCCGTCGCCAATGACGACGACTCGTTTCGCGCTGCGTATACCCCACGAAACAGCCAGCGCCCAGACGAGTGCGCCAAAGGCTTTGATCCCATGGGAAGTCGATGTGTATCCGCGATGAAGCAGTTGGGAGCGAACGCCGGCTTCATCATCGCGAACGATGCGATCCTCGAGGCCGAAGACGGTGGCGCATTTGACCTCGTGGCCTTCGCCGTCGCGCCCCATCACGCAGGTGCCGTCCATTTCGATAACGCATGTTTCCGGCTTCGCATCAACCAGTGTTGGCGCCTCTTTTGTGGCCGGGCGGCCCAGTCGCTCAACTTCTTTGTCTTGAAGCCGGCGGGCCACGGTGGCCGACTGTTCCGTGATTCGCTGGATTTGTTTGGGCTCGATGGACAAACCGCAGATTTCTTTCAACGAGTTGGCGGCCAATTGATAACTCGTGTTCGTCGCGCCCATCCATGCAATCTTTCGTTTGAGCAACGGCGTGTAGTGCTCTCTGGGGCCCAGACCGATGCCCTCGTCGAACAAACTACGCTGCTTTTGGCACTCGCGGCGTCCATCTCGATGAATGGGGCGTGTGAAATCCACTCGCCCGGCCACCGTCAAGGCATAACGTGGCGCGGCCTCGTCGAGCAAATCGGCCCAACCATCGCACTGCAAACACTTGAGGGTTCGAATATCGTTCTCGCGCATCTGCCGCGCCTTGAGCGAGTAAGCGGCCTGCATTATGGCTTGATTGATGATCTTATTCTTAGCGTCGGTGACGGCTTCGAGGACCTCAAGTGATTCAAGATCATCGATTTCCCAGGCGCTTTGAGCAAGCATTTCGATGACGACGGAAAATTCTTGGGGAACCAGGACGGTGACTTCGACGGGTTTAGACATCATGCAGGAATCCCTTTCGCGAAAAAGATCCGACATAATGTTCTTCGTTCGCTATTTCGTCCAGATCCGATTAAGTGACAGCGTGTACTTCGTTGAAGTAATCTCTGACTCATATGGTTTGCAGAAGTCGAGTGCTGCAAGTACTAGAATTGCGACATGCACACCGCCGGTGTAGGGGTCGAATTATCCGGTGGCAACGCATCCATTGAGGCGTTTAGTCTTCTCTGAAACGCCGGCTTCGATGCCGCTTT
>JADFCT010000130.1 GCA_017161665.1 Candidatus Sumerlaeota bacterium | reverse complement strand
GTGCCGGCTCCCGCGACGGTGGAAATCGTCAAGGGCATCCCCATTTATCAAAACGATCTGGGCGGCGAACTGACCACCCCCACGGGCGCGGCGATTATGGCCGCGGTGGCCGACGGTTTCGGCCCCATCGCCGGATTTACGATTGAGAATATCGGATATGGCGCCGGTTCCCGAGTCCATGAGGACCGTCCCAATTATCTGCGGGTGTGCTCCGGACGACTGGGCAAAGGCGTGGCTGAAACGGGTTGGATTCACGAGCGGCTGCGCCTGATCGAAACGGATATGGACGACGAGATCGGCGAGACGTATTCCTATCTCTTTGAACGCCTCTTTGCCGGCGGCGCCTTGGATGTCCATCTGACGGCGATTCAGATGAAGAAGAACCGACCCGGTCACCGGCTCGGCGTATTGACGACGGCTGATCTCCTGGATGATCTGATCCGAATCATTCTGGATGAGGCCTCCACGTTGGGCGTTCGGGTGACGGAGGTGGATCGATACAGTCTGCCACGACGGTTCGAGACCATTGACTTGGATGGCGGGACCATTCAGGTCAAAATCGCCGAACGCGACGGGCGCGTCGTCAAGGCGGCGCCGGAATATGAAAGTTGTCTGGCTTACGCCCGGGACCGGAATCTCCCCCTGCGGGAGGTCTATCGTCGGGTCCATGCGAAACTTGTAGAGAAATTTCCGGTGGATATGACGGCATCATGACTAAAAGGAAATGGATTATTGGCCTCATTGGCTTTCTGGTCAGTGTGGCCGGATTAATCTACGTCTTTCAAGGCGTTGATTTTTCGGGGCTGCGGGATGATTTCGCCAATCCGGCGTTATACATCTGGGCGGCGCCGTTCATGCTTTTGACGGTGATCGCCATGGTGGCCCGGAGTCTGCGGACCTATTTTCTGTTGCGCCACGAGGCGAAACTCCCCCATTGGCCGCTTTATAAAATCACGATGATCGGCTTTTGTTATAACAGCATCCTGCCGTCACGGGCCGGGGAATTTATCCGCGCTTTCTTAATTGGTCGCCTCCAAGGCATCGGTTTTTTCCGGGCGGCGGCGAGCCTGGTCATCGCTCGCATCTTTGATCTTGCCATGTTGCTTTTGTGTTTTGGCGTCGCCCTGTGGTCCGTGAATATTGACCCCAACCTGGAGGTCAAGGAATTTGGTTTTTCCATGAAGGGCAGTCAGATCAACGGCATGTTCGGTCATGTCATTTCCCTTTGCGTCGTCGCCGTTTGCGGAATCGTGTTGCTGTTATTTCGACCGGTACAGAAACTGGCCGTTGCCATCATTCATTCCCTGCGCTTTTTGCCCGAGCGTTTCCGGAATGTCCTCAGCCATCAGTTCGAGTCCTTTTCGTCGGGATTGCGCTCGGTGGGCGATCCGCTGACGATGCTCTGGGTCTTTGGACTGACGTTCGTGAACTGGCTGATCGTGGCCGTTTCCGTCTGGATGCTGCAATTTGGATTTGAGGGCCTGGCGCCCATCAATTTGGGGCAGGCCTATGCGATCATGATCCTCATCGGGTTTGCCGTCATGATTCCCTCAGGCCCGGCGGCCTTCGGCATGTATGAGGTCGGCGGGTACTTCGCCTTGATTGTGTTGGGAATCGCCACGGAGGCGCAGAAGACCCTGGCCGTCAGTTATATTCTCGCGCTTCATCTATTTCAGATCCTTCCCATCATCGTCCTGGGCTTGATTTTCACCTATCGTGATCATATTTCCATCAAGGCCATCCGCCACGAGCAGGAAATCCGGGAGGAAGTGGCGGCGGCAGTCGATTGACAATCCCGGTTCTCTCTGGGCACACTGGGCAGGATGACTGAATCGAGAAACCGGGAGGTTTCCCCGCCATGATTTTCATGACGCCGGCAGACCGGGCGCTGGCCGAATCCATTTCCAAACTGAACTATTGCAATCCGTTTTTGCCCGAACGGATCGAATTTGAGCGCGAGGCGCTGGGCGAGCGCTTTGTCTTCTCCAAACCCGCCTGGAGCCGTCAGGCGAATGTCCCCGCCGATGGCCCCAATGTCCCGAAACTGATCCTACAGACGGAAGCCTTGTGCCATACCTTGCTTGAGCGCCTCCAGCACGGCGCCCGCCCCGCCGGTGACGGAGAAGTGGAACTGTATGAGGACAGTGTCTATTTTCTGCTGTTCCATAAATACCAGCCCCAAATCCATGAGGCCTACCGCAAGATGAACCGACGGGGCGATAAGCGTCCGTTTGTTTGTTATCGGGGGCTGGAACGCGACGCCCATCGTTTTCTGATCGAGCACTGGGTGCGCCAGCCGCGCTTCAACACGCCCCATCTGTTTGCGGGTTTTTATCAGATCCACCGAGCCTTTCAATACATTTTCAACGCCATTATTGGCGATTCTCAGCCCATCATCCGCCTGCGCGCTTCCATCTGGCAGTCCATCTTCACCCACGACATGCGGCGGTTCTGGCGCGTGCTGTATAACCGGATGGGCGAATTCCCCTGTTTGATTCTGGGCCCGTCGGGTTCGGGCAAAGAACTTGTGGCCCAGGCCATCGCCCGGTCACGGTACATCCCCTTCGACACTCAGACATTGACCTTCCAGGATTCCGTGGACCATTGCTTCTTTCCGCTCAATCTGGCGGCCCTGTCACCGACGCTGATCGAATCGGAACTGTTCGGCCATCGCAAAGGCGCCTTCACCGGAGCGATTCAGAACCGGACAGGCTGGCTGGAGGTGTGTCCCCTTCTCGGCAGCGTCTTTCTGGACGAGATCGGCGAGATTGACGGCGCCATTCAGGTCAAGCTGCTGCGGGTCTTGCAGGTTCGCAGTTTTCAGCGTCTGGGGGACACGCAGGATATTATTTTCAAGGGCAAAATCATCGCCGCGACCAATCGCGATCTGGCCGAAGAGACCCGAAACGGTCGCTTCCGCGAGGATCTCTACTATCGCTTATGTTCCGATTTGATTGATACCCCGTCGCTCCGGGAACAGCTCAATGAGCCAACCGGTGGGGGGGAGGATCAGACGCTGTATCACCTGGTCCTGCATATTGCGAATCAATTGATCCGGGACGAGGCCGAAGCCGTCGCGCTGTCGAAGCAGACGGTGGATTGGATTAGCGAAAACCTGGGGCCGGACTATCCGTGGCCCGGCAACGTCCGCGAACTGGAGCAATGCGTGCGCAACTATACGATCCGTCGCCATTATACGCCTCTGGCCCGGTCGGCGCCGGCCCGGCGCGAGGCCCTCAGTCACGACATCGAGACCGGGGCCCTGACGGCCGATGAACTGCTGGGGGTTTACTGCGCCCTGACGTATGCCCGCACGGGGAGCTATCAGGAAACCGCCCGGCGACTGCAAATCGACCATCGCACCGTCAAAAGTCGGATCGACGACGATCTGCTCGCGCGCTATTTCCCCCAACTGTCGCCGGAAGAATAAGGGCTGATGCGTTCCCCCAAGTCCATCAGAATGGACACATCAAATGATCCTAATGATAGCGGAGCACGGTTGCGGTGAATTCTTTTTTGGAACCATGAAGAATAGAAGGAAAAGAAGATGGTTGCGCGAATCGCCAAGGCGCAAAGGCGGGTGAGACGCAAAGAACACTGGTTCGCGGCGCCATTTCCACGCCGCTGTCCGATAAGGCCCGCGTCCCAGGATTCAAATATCAACCAAGCCCCGAAAGGGGCGGCACATAAAAGCCCAGGGTGGAGCGACCGATAGGGAGCGGAGCCCTGGGTCAGAGGAAGTGCGACTGAGGCGCCGGCGCGATGTTTGCCGCGCCGCGCGCAAAAAGCGTGACGGCGCCGACGGCCTGCCCGGGACGAATCCTTGGGCAAGATGCCCATGCCATCCCCAAGCCTGATTCTAAATGTCGAACGGGATTCAAGCGCTCTCGGCGGCTGTCAGGTGGGTGTGGAACAGTTTCTGGTCGGCCGGACTGTGACGGAGAAACACGATCAGAACCTGACTGAGCCGGCCGGGGATGCTGTTGACGATGAAGACGTTGGCGAAGGAGAAGGTCAGAAAAACGCCGCGTCCGCGTTCCTGAAGCACCCCTTCGCGTGTTATTTGTCGGTGAATATCGCGCCGGATCGCCTCGCCGGTCAGGCCGCCCCCCGTGTCGGTGACGCAAAAAGCGAACAAATCGTCATCCACGAGATGTTCGAGGATGACCTGATCGGGCTCGAAGACCTGTTGATCCACCATGACCGAATACTTGGGGGTGTTGTTCTCGTTCTTGAAGGCGTGAAACAAGGCGTTATTGAGAATTTCCTCCAAGGCCAGGCGATGTTCCATTTCATCAAAATCACCCACGAACCGCTCGGCCACACGCTGTGTGACGGCGTCAATCATTTCGCTGCGGGCGCTCACATTCGATAAGACCTGGCGAATCACCGGTTCGGAGGAGGGGATGCACTCCAGCCCTTTGGCGAGGGATTCGCGCAAGGCGCTTTGGAAAATGGATCCCATGAGGCGGTCATTGTTCAGAAAAGAAGGATGGAGAAACCACTGAATGCCATGCTGGACGACGGAGCCGAAGTAGTCGCCGGGCGGCGTGTTGCCGGTCAGGAAGATAAAGGGCGCCCGCGAAAGCCGTTCGCAGCGCTCCTCGTGGGAATTGGCGCTCAGGCAGGACTCGAAGATGGCGTCGGCGTCCTGAATGTCGGCAAAAACCATGGTGTTCGGATTGCAATGGACGGCCAGATCGCGGGCGTCGTCGAGCGTGGCCGGGACGATTTGAGTCCCTGGCGGCAGACACGAGGCCAGCCGCTCGCATTGACTGGTGTCGCGCGCCAGCCACAACGCGCGGACGCCATACGAGCCATTTGAAACGGCAACACTTTTCGGGCGATGATCGGACATCGGAATCGCCTCATGAAAAGAAAAATCCAGCAAACGAACCTTTTTCCATCTCTTCATTGGAAGTATGAGGGGCCGGTTCCGGTGAAAGCAACAGAAAACATGTTAAAAGATGACGAAACGTCGGCCACGGGCACAGAGGCCATTGGCCGTGTCGGCGTTCGAAACAACAGACCACTCTCCCATACTCTTCCCACAATCCGCATGACAGATGGGAAAGGAAGCCGATTCGCCTCTGCGCCGTGCGCAGGGGCGCGTCTCGCCCATGGAGCGCAGACCCGCGCCGCGTCGCTTGGCGCGGGTTCGCATCATGGCGGTTGACCGAACCGTCCGAAAGTGTCACCATGGTTTTCATAAAACAGATGACACAGACATGATTCTTATCCCTCCATTTGACAGGCGTCCGCCAGGAAAAGCCCCGCGAAGCCGTTTCGGCATGTGGTTCGCTGTGGGGTGGCTGTTATTTGCTCAGACCGTTTTGGGCGAATCGGGCGCTCCCGTGGTCGAATTTCTCGAAGGGGAAAACGCATCGGCTTCCGGCGGCAGTCGTTTCCGTGTGACGTTTTCCCCATTGACGCTCGAGCCGGTCATGGGCGTGGACGGTCAGCCCTATATTCGGCTGTCGTCGCCGGGGTGTGGCGCGCGGGGCGTGTCGAAGGCGTTCGATAAAGGAAACGCCGACGGCGCCGGGCTGCCCGAATTGCCTTTCTATCAGTTCTTTATCGAAGTCTCTCATCGCCAGCCCGTTGAATTGATCGTTCGAGATGTTCAAGGGAGCGTCCGGCCCCTCGCCGCTCCGATTCATCCGCGCCAGGCGCCTTTGTCCAACAATGAATCCATCCCGTCGGGCGGCTTCGCTTTCGATCCTTCCGCGTATCAGGCAAACGCGTTGCCGCCCGGAGGGCCGGCGCGGATGATCGAAGACGGCATCCTGCGGGGACGCCGTGTGATCAGTGTCATGGTTTTTCCTGTCCAATATCATCCATCGGCCAGGGAATTGAGGGTGATCGAGTCGGTGGAGATTGAATTAGTCCCTTCCGACACGCGGGTCCTGGAGAGCAGCCTGACGGATGCGACCCGTGGAGGCGCCGCCCGGAGTCTGGACGCTTACAACCAGTTGACCGCAGGATTCGTTTTCAAGGCTGAAGAGACACGTCCTCTCTCAGAAGCGTCTGACGACACGCGGACGCCTCAGATTCGGTATCCTTCCCCAACAGCGGTCACGGACGGCTATCTGATTATCACAACCGACGCCTGTTATGAGGCGGTTTTGCCGCTGGCCCGCTGGAAAGGGCGCAAAGGGTATGCGGTGACGATCCGAAAGGTTTCGGAAATCGGAGCCGACGCGACCGCCATCGGCGCAGCCATCACCTCGGCGTATCATCATGGGAATCCGCCCCCCGGCTATGTCTTGCTGGTCGGAGATTTCGAGGACCTGCCGGCGCCATACTATGCCGGGGAACTGAACGGGTATTCCGATCAATTGTATTCGTATGTGGACGGGGATGATTCTTTCCCGGATTTGTTTATCGGACGAATTCCGACGGCCGCGCCCACGGACTGCGAACGGGTGATTCAGCGGATTTTGACTTACGAGCAGACACCGGACCCACGCGACTGGTACCGGCGCTTCCTGACCGCCGGCCTTTTTCAGGACACCGGAGAAGGCGGCGCCCAGAACGATGGGGTGGCGAACCGATGGTTCATGGAAGCCTTGGTCCGCCTGACGGATTATTTGACCACCCATGAGGGGATGGACGCATTAACGGCCTGGACGACGGACAGCCCGACGCATCATACGCGCTATGAATTCAATCCTTTGGGCTATCCCCATCGGCCGACGCCCCAGCAACCAGTTCCCCAATGGGTGGTGGATCAATGGCAGGGCGGCCTGGAAGGATCCAATGCGATTCGAGCGGCCATCAACTCAGGAGTTTCGTTTGTTTTTCACCGCGATCATGGATTTGAAACCGGCTGGGGCGATCCGCCTTTTTCCAATAACCACGTGGCGACACTGAATAATGGGGTCCTGACACCGGTCGTCTTCAGTATCAATTGCAACACGGGGCGTTTCTATCGCACCGAAGGCGACTGTTTCGCCGAAGCGTTCCTCAAACATGCGAACGGCGGGGCTGTGGGGATTGTCGCCGGTGTGCGGCCAAGTTTTTCGGGATACAATGATTTGCTGTCCGAGGGCCTCTGGACCTGTTTGTGGCCGAATTATGATCCCGATTATTCCGCGTCGCCGTGGCCGGTGTCCCGGCGTCCGGCCGAAGCGCTGGCCTTTGCGAAGTTTTATATGTATCGATATATGGGGGAAGGATCGTACACCGAAGGGACCTTTAACATGTTCCACTGGTTTGGCGATCCTGAAATGGCCCTTCGTCTGGAAAGCCCTCAGGTCTTGACGGTCACGCATCCGACGACGGCGCCGGTTCAGATTGCCGCCTCATTGACTTTTCAGGTGTCACTGGGGGGAGAACCTCTGTCCGGCGCCCGTGTGGCCGTGACCGTTCCCCGATTGGACGAAACACTGAGTTCCCCGGCCCTGGCGCCGCCCATCTATTGTGGGTTGACGGACAAATCGGGACAGTTGGTTCTGGAAGGCGTCCGGTGTGAGGATCTGGCCTTGCGCGAACTGGTCGTCACCCATCCGCGGGCGGTTCCCTACGTCAGCGAAATCCAGCCGGTTGTCGCCACCTGGGGCCATGTGGCCCTGGACCGGGAATTCTACCGCGGACAGGACCGGATGGTTATCACCCTGGGCGACGCCGACCTGAAAAGTCAGATTCAGACCGATGTCCTGGTGGTCGCCTCCAGTGGTGATCGCGAGTGGGCGCTGTTGGATCGGCTCGATTCGGAGTGGGGACTTTTCAAAGGAGAATTTGAGATCACCACGGTTCGCAGCCAGACCGGCCAGCCCAAACGGGATAACGGGATTTTGGAGGTTTTGGACGGAGATGTCCTGGAGGTGATCTACGACAACCAGGCGCCGGATAAACCCGAGGGATACCGCACAGACTCGGCCGTCATTGATACCCGCCTGCCGGCGATCCTCTCCATGGATTCCGATATCCGTCATCTTTCCGCTCGGTTTTGTTTTGAAACCGATGAGGTGACGACCATGGCCATTGAGGTGACGACTCAGGGGATCACGACTGTTCAGACCACGCCATGGGGGCTTACGCATTGTGTCGTGTTTGACGACCTGACTCCGGAGAGTCAATACGCCATTCGGGCCCGGGCCAGAGATCGGGCGGGCAACGAAACGGCATATGCCACCGGATCTGAGGACGGACTTTTCCAGACCGGCGCGACGCCGAACTATTATACCCAACAAGCCGGCACGCTGATCATGGGGGCCGAATTGAAGAATCTGAGTCTGAAATTCACGCCCGACGCATCCAGCAGTTTTTATCATTTATTGAAACAACGCGCCGCGTCCTTTTTTGTCGATCCCGCTGGAGGGAAGGTTCTCACCAGCCCCGAGGGGCGGAGCATTCATGTCACCTTGCCGGACCAACCAGTGGCCCTGTATGGCATCG
The DNA here is from genome assembly GCA_017161665.1 of Candidatus Sumerlaeota bacterium. Taxonomy (GTDB): domain Bacteria; phylum Sumerlaeota; class Sumerlaeia; order JADFCT01; family JADFCT01; genus JADFCT01. The sequence continues at coordinate 986 of JADFCT010000130.1, read as the reverse complement.
CCTACCGGGATTTGTACATCCACACTGACGGTTCCATCACCTTCGGGATCGACGCCGGCCCACAAGAAGAGTCTTTCGACACACATTTCTTCTTGCCGCGCGTATCGGCCGCCTTGACCAATCTGACTCGTCTCCCGAACAGCCAGATTATCTGGAATGCATTATCGGATCGCGTGGCCGTGACCTGGGCCCATTGGGGTGATCCCGATGGGACAGGGGACAACGATTTTCAGATGGAGTTGTTCTTCACGGGGGCCATCCGCATCACCTATGGCGCCATGACGGCGCCGTCGTTTATCGCCGGCCTGTCCGAAGGACGGGGAACGCCGAACGATTTCACCGAAAGCGCCATGCAGGGAGAGCCGTCCAGCGGCATGTTGATTCTGACACCGGATGAGCACTATGAATCGGTTTATTCCGGAACCGGCGCCGTATCGCCATCCAGCGAACGGCGATATGCGTTGATAAATGACAGTGATGTCCCGCTGCCCTGGTCTTCGCTGTCGACGGTCGAATGGGCGCGTTTTCGCCCGGCCGAGGGGGTTTTGGCGCCGGGCGCCCTGCAAAATCTGTCCGTGGAAATCGAATACGATTTATTGCCCATCGGCTCCTATGAAGGACAGTTGATTATCAAAAGCCCTGAAACAACGCAAACTCTCATCCGGGAAGCCCATGTGGATATCACGTCCTTTCTGGGACAGCTGGTCATTGAGGATTCCACACGCGATCCCGCGGATCGACGCGTGGCGTTTCCGGCGCTGCGGGCGGGCCAAATGAACACACAGATGGTGACGATTCGCAATGGGCACACAACCTATCCATTGACTGTCTCACAGGCCCTGATGCAGCCCTGGCTGCTGGACACGTTCGACTCCAGCGAGGGTTTGGACTGGGTGGGAGCGATGGGAACAGATTGGACACGAACGGAAGGTCAATTGCGCTTCGATTCCCCGAATGCGAACACAACATCGTTTCTTTTTCACCCG
>JADFCT010000129.1 GCA_017161665.1 Candidatus Sumerlaeota bacterium | reverse complement strand
ACGCTGTGGTCCGGTTGTCGATCAGTCCCCTTCGGATAAAGCGTCGATTCTGGTGTCAGACGCGACACGCTGACACGAATATGACGATCTTTCTGGATCAGTCCATCGGCTGCGACCACCGCCTCCATGGCGTTGGTCAGAATATTGAGGATGCAGCGAAAAATCTGATCCCCGTCCAGATTCGCAACGGTTAGTTGTTCTTCGAAGGAAGCCGAGATTTGGACTTTGCGTTTTTTGGCTTCCAGTTGGACCGTTCCGATGGCTTCATCGACGAGGGAACGGATGCGACATGCCTTGCGAATGGGCGTGCGAGTCTTACTGTAATCCAACAAATCCAGAACCAACAGCGAAATGCGATTGACACTCCGTTTCATCATATCCCAACTACTGCGCATGGACTCCCAGTTTTCTTTTTCCATGGCCAGTTCCCCCAAAGCAATCCCTCCCTTCAGTCCGGTGAGCATGTTTTTGACGCAATGGGAAACGCTGGAAACGGTTTGGCCGATTGCGGCCAGTTGGGCGTTTTCGATGTTCTTTTGAATCAAACGCGCGTTTTCGATCGAGATGGCGGCCTGGGTGGCAATGATTTGAAGAGTGTTTAGATCGTTTTCATCAAATGGAAAAGGGTTCGATTGAATGCGCGACAGGTTGAGTGTTCCGATGACGCGACCTTTGGCGCGAAGAGGACAACACATCGATGATGTGGGGATATGTTCGGAAATGGACGAGAACCGCTCCTCATCCTCACGAACCGCTTGATGCAGAATCAGCGGTTTGTCATTGGCAATGACCCATTCGGCAATGCTGCCCTTGCGGGGGATATAACCTTGCTCGGCAATGTCAGACGGCATACCGATGGATGCCAGCATTTTCAATGTATCGCTGTCCGGATCAAATAACAGGATGGACCCTCGCTGGGCATCATATTCTTTCAGAGCCAGCGAGATGATTCGATTTAGAAGTTCATCATGTTCGAGCGTTGAAGTCAGAGCCGCGCATATCTCAAACAGCGAGAAAGGCAGCGCATTTTTCTCCATCAACTCAGGGGATTCTGTTTCATGCATCGTTGTACTGACTCTCGTCCATCACACCCTGGACCACTGAAGGGAAAGAATTCGGTCAGGGAATACGGGTGGACAGACATTTTTGGATTTTTAATCGAGTAACCGTTGGAGCGTTTCCGAGGATGCTGAATCGAAGCCGCCGTCGTTCGCCAGGCTCGAAATCCTTGATCGGATCGCTGGTGACCAACTGCTCTCCCAGGCTTTGGGTGGCAATCAGGGCTTGAATGGTAAAACGAGAATGTCCCTGCTCGCCCAGATTTTCCACGTATCCGATGAGTTGATTGTCCGTAACCTGGATTTTCCCGACGGGGAAAAGCCTGGGATCACATTCAATGACTTCACTTAGCGCATCGCTCAGGGCCTCGCGATCTCGGGCCTTTTGACGGGCTTTTTGCTGTTCCGCCGCTTCCAGATTCTTTGAGAAATCATATTTGGCCAGGATTTGCTCAATCCCATCGGCATTCAGTTCACTGGTCGCCAGAACATCTGCGAGTGTTGGATCCTGCGTCAGTCTCAGAATTCTGGCCCGTCTGGCTTCAAACGCGGCTTGCCCGGCCCGTTCCTCCTGTTTCTGTTGTTCCTCGGCTGTCTGAATCTCATTTTCAATCGCTTGCTTCTCAGCCGTGAGGTTTTGACGTTTGGTTTCCTCTTCCTTAGCGGCAGCGACCGTCGCTTCGGCGGCCTTTCGTTTGGCTATGGCCGTGGCGCGTCGCCCTCGATTCGAAATTTGCTGGCCCATGCCCGACGACGCGAATGCAATCATCAACGTCAATCCAATGAGTAAGCGAGTTTTGAAACGCATAATATGCCTCCCCGATCATTCTTTTCTCTGCGCCGAATCCAATTATCTATTTATCGGAAAATTCATCCCGGCGCTCAACTGTTTTCGATCCGGTTTTACCGATTAATCTGTCAGGGGGACGCTATCTTGTTCTCCAACGGGGAATGCCCCCAGGAGCCACAGACTGGATTGCGGGAATCCAGGATGCCCTTGAACGTCATTTCCCTCGTGAGCGTGATTGGGGTGAATTGAAAATGGGGAAATGCGCGGTTGCGCTGACGGGAATCGACGCCTAAACTCAGCCTGCCTTGCAATGAGCGATAGGACAGCGTCTTGTATATCTTAGGAGTTTTGTCTTCCCATGAGTCATATTTTAGGTGTGGTGAAACAGCGAGTGTCGGAAGCCCTGGTTGCGGCGTTTGGCGCCAACGGACAGGGAATGGATTCGGCGGTAACGCCAGCGACAGATTCAAAATTTGGGCACTACCAGTGCAATGCGGCTATGGGCCTGGCACGCGTGCTGAAGAGCAATCCCCGCGCCATTGCCACCCGGATTGTTGAGGATTTAAAGGTGGGAGATATCTGTGAAGCGCCAGAGATCGCCGGGCCGGGTTTTATCAATATGACTCTCCGCAAGGACTTCCTAACCGGGCGATTGCGCGATCTGTTGGGCGATGATCGTCTGGGAGTACCGCTGGATGGGGCTCACGGCGCGGCAGCGCGAGTGGTGGTGGATTTTTCCAGCCCCAATATCGCCAAGGAATTACACGTTGGCCATTTACGCAGCACGATTATTGGCGATTGTCTGGCCCGGGTGATGGAGTTCCGTGGCCATGAGACCTTGCGACGGAACCATGTGGGGGACTGGGGAACCCAGTTCGGAATGTTGATTGCGCATCTCAAGGATCGATGCCCGGAGGCCCTGACCGAAACGAGTGAAGTGGATCTGGGGGACATTGTCGCCTTTTATAAAGAAGCCAAGAAGCGTTTTGATGAAGACGAGAGCTTCAAGGAACGGGCGCGGTTGGAAGTGGTGTCCCTTCAGTCCGGCGAAACCGAGGCTATTCGCGGGTGGCAGGTTCTCTGTGATCAATCCCGCCGCCAATTCCAGGAAATATACAGCCTTCTGGATATCGAAATCGAAGAGAAGGGCGAATCGTTTTACAATCCTTTTATCCCTGATACGCTAGAGGAACTGGAGAAATTGGGACTGATAGTGGAGTCGGATGGAGCGCTGTGCGTCTATCCCGAAGGCTTTAAGAACAAGGATGGTGATCCGCTTCCATTGATCGTACGGAAGAGGGATGGGGGATTCAATTACGACACAACCGACATGGCCGCGATTCGGTATCGAATTCGAGAAGAAAAAGCCGACCGGATTGTCTATGTGACGGACGCGGGACAAGCCCAACATTTTGCCATGATTTTTTCCGCGGCAGAGAAAGCGGGATGGTTGGGCGACGTGGAAGCCGTGCATGTGCCCTTTGGGATGGTTTTAGGCGAGGACCGGAAGAAATTCAAAACGCGCTCCGGTGAGACGGTGCGTCTTCGCGATTTGCTGGATGAAGCCGTTCGGCGTTCGCGAGCCATTGTGGATGAGAAAAATCCGGAACTGGACGAAGTGACGCGCGACCAAGTGGCCCGGGTGGTAGGCATCGGCGCCGTCAAATACGCGGACCTGTCCCAAAACCGTATCAGCGATTATGTCTTCAGCTTCGACAAAATGTTGGCCTTGCAGGGAAACACGGCCCCCTATATGATTTATGCATACGTCCGAATTCAAAGTATTGCGCGCAAAGTGGGAATCGACCTGACGACCCTGACGCCCGACGATATCGCAACGCTGGAAACGCCCGAGGAAGTGGACCTGGCCCATGGAATCCTGCGTTTCCCGGAGGTCATTGAAGCCGTGGAGCGGGAATTGGCCCCGAACCGTCTGACAGATTATCTGTTCGATCTGTCACAAACGTTCAGTCGTTTCTATACAGAAAACCGTGTGGCCGGCGATCCGAGAGAAACCACTCGCCTGGCGCTCTGCGCCCTGACGGCGAGAGTTCTGCGGAAAGGGCTTTCGTTGCTGGGGATTCAGGTTTTGGATCAGATGTAGTAATATCCCAAAGGTCCAATGCGACTGAACTGCGAACTCAAGCGAAGTGAATCGCAAAACGAAGGATTTTGATGCTATGGCGCAAAACCCATGTGACAACCAGGACAATGCGAATATGACCAAAGGCTGTGTGGCCGAATTAATGCGCCAGTTTCTGGTCGATATCGGCGAGGATCCGGAACGGGAGGGACTAATCAAGACACCGGGGCGTGTGGAAAGCGCCTGGTCCTACTTGACCAGCGGTTATACGGCGGATCTGGATACGGTGGTCAATGAAGCGCTGTTTACAGAAACTTGTGACGAGATGGTAATCGTCAAACACATCCACTTTTTCAGTGTCTGTGAACATCACCTGCTGCCTTTTTACGGAACCTGTTCGATCGGGTATATCCCGCGAGGCAAAGTGATTGGCCTCTCAAAAATCCCCAGGATTGTGGATGTTTTTTCCCGGCGTCTTCAACTCCAGGAACGCATGACGCGACAAATTGCCGAAGCGCTGGATGATATTCTTCATCCCCTGGGAGTGGCTGTGGTCAGCGAAGCGGCTCACTTATGTATGATGATGCGTGGCGTGGAGAAACAGGATTCCGTCACCACCAGCAGCGCCATGCTGGGCGCCTTCCGCAATGACCGGGGAACGCGAAGCGAGTTCCTCTCTCTTATTGGCATTAATCAAATGTGAGGTCTATTTCAAGGATATGTTGAACCGCATATGGCTGCTGATTCTTTCTCAGAAGACGCTGTTCAAATCGCTCTCCTGTCTCTTCTTCTTTCGGAGGGGCGTGTGATTCTGGATTGCGAGGCCGCATGAGTGAAGCGTCGCAATTTCATATTGTCTGGAGTGAGCGGGGCCTTGGCATCTGGGGTGGGATGTGTCCCCACAGGATTCAGGGAAACACATCCATCAAGGCAATATCTGCTTTTCAATTTGAACATTCCACAACGGTGGGATCCAAACCGGGCGGACGGAAACTGTGAAGCGGCGTTTAAGTATGTTCACGAACAGTGGCCGTCTGTACCGGAGGCTCCCTTACGGGTAGGCATGGCCTTGAAAGTATCGTTGTTGAACCTGTCGGACAACGCGCGAACCCTGCTTGCCTTGGGACAAGCATTCAAACATTCGGAAGCGTACGATGTGCCGGTCTTTGTGTCTATTGATGAAATGAACTGGTGGGGCCAATGCCCGAATTTGTGGAACTGGTGGGATCCGTCCAAGCCCGGGTTCGACGAGTCGAATCGAATGAATGTGGAGTGGACGGACTGGACGCCGGATTCTGCGGTTCGTTTATGCTGGCGCGATTGGGGGCGGCAGATACGCGTATTGCCCCAGCCGAATCTGATGAGCCCGCAATATCGTCACGTCGTGCATGAGCAACTGGCGGTGTTTGTGCCATCGATCATGGCGTGGCAACGCCAACTGGCGCCCGAGCGGCGCTATCTGTTCGCCGGGATCGAATTGGGGTGGGAGACATCAATCGGAGTTTCGTATTATCATTTTCCGAATGGGAATCAATATTGGAATCAACCAGACACTGAGGATCCCCAATACCGACTGACAATAGAAGAATTGCCCGGACGAGGCATGGCCGCCATGGGCTATGCGGCGGTTAAGACAGCGGGAATCAAAACAGGCGGCGACTTGACGGGAGCCGATCAGGCGGAGGTCGTGCGGCGGCATTTTGAGGATTTTTGTCTCGCCATTTCGGAAATGGGCGTGCCGCGCGAATTCCTGTTTACGCATACGGGCGGTTGGGCGGATGGGGAGGATCTGTATCAATCCGGATTGAATCCATACTCCTGCCCGGGGCTGAGTTTTTATACATATGCGCAAAACATTCGTGACGATCGCACAGCGTGGGCGACGTTCCAGGAATCCGATGCGCCCTGTTACAGTGCGGCCGAATGGTTGCTTCAGGGTGAACGCGAGCGTGAGCGTTGGTTCAAGGCCCTGCGCAACGCTTTTGACGATCCGCGGTGCCGATTATTGGTGGTCTATAACTGGATACCGGAGGCAAATCATCCAGAGGTGATGGCGACAGTCCGGAAATTGCTCAACCAGCCGTAAGGGTCACCGAATCGAACGGTCCTATCTTGCAGGATTGCTTGCGTTCATGGCGGCGCGCAGATCCGCGAGATTTTCGGCCACCTTTCCCCCCTTGAAAACCGCTGAACCGGCGACGATGACTTCCGTGCCGGCCGCGACAGCCAAAGCGATCGTTTCTGTATTTATACCCCCATCAATTTCAATCCGGTAGTGATACCGTTTCTGGTCTTTGAGCAGAGCCAGTTCACGGATTTTATTGAGCATGGGCATGATCATTGCCTGTCCCCCAAAGCCGGGTTCCACTGACATGATCAGAACGAGGTCCAGATCCTTGAGAAAAGGCTCTAGGGCAGATACCGGCGTTTTGGGTTTGAGGCAGACGCCAACCTGGACCCCCAGACGCTTGATGGCGCGGATGGCTTTGCCCAGATCATAAACCGCCTCCTGGTGAATGGTGATGAGATCGGCACCGGCTTTGACAAAATCGGCGGCATATTTCATCGGATCGTCCAGCATGAGGTGGGTGTCCAAGAACAAATTCTTGTTCGCCGCGCGCAGGGATTTCACAACGACGGGGCCAATGGTGATGTTGGGGACGAAGTGACCATCCATGATATCAAGATGGACCCACTTGCATTTGGCGCGCTCACATTTTCGCATCTCCGCCTTCAAATCAGCAAAATCTGCCGATAGAAGGGAGGGGTTGACAAAGGGCTTTTCGGGTTTGGGATATTTGGACATATCGTCACTCTCTACGGTTTATATTTCGAGCCATGCCGGAGTGGGGGAGGATGCCCCCTAGGCCCGCCCCGGATTCTTACCCCATTCATGAGCCCGTTTGGCGTCGTAGTCCTGATTGGGAATGGGCAGTTCGGCGCGGACGGATTCCCGCCAGGCTTCCAGTTTGGCGAGCAGGGCTTGCGCCTTTTCCTTTTGCTGTCCCGCCAGGTTGCGCGTCTCGCCGATGTCCGCCTTCAGGTTATACAATTCCAACCGTTCGTCTTCAAAAAACTCCAGCAACTTCCAGTCGCCCTCGCGGATGGCGCTCGCTGGGGTGGAATGATGGTAGTGGGGGTAATGCCAATAAATGGACCGGTCCTTCCAATCCTGTTTTTGTGAGAGAACGGGAACGATACTCTGACCGTCCAGAGGATAGTCTTCGGGGACTTTGATCCCGGCGATTTCTGCAAAAGTGGGGTGTAAATCCACGCTGGAAACAAGGGCGTCGGATTTACTGTTGGGCTTGACCACACCGGGCCAGCGAACGATAAGCGGTTCCCGGATACCGCCCTCGTAAAGGGTCCCCTTCTCCGCACGCAAAGGCGCATTGGATGTGACCAGTGGACCATCACCCGTATATATCTGACGCAAACCGCCATTATCGGAAAAAAAGACCAGAAGCGTGTTATCCGCCAAGTCGAGGTCGTCGAGTTTTTTCATGATCCGCCCCAGGCTGTCGTCCACGTGTTCCAGCATGGCGGCATAAACCGGATTGTTGATACCTTCTTTCGGTTTCGGCTTCTTCTCGTACTTGGCGACCTTGTCTTGGCGCGCTTCGAGGGGAATGTGAACGGCGAAATGACTGAGGTACAAAAAAAAGGGACGCTCTCTGTTTGCCTCGATAAATTGTTCGCCCAGATTGGTCAATTCCTCAGCCAGATACTGTTCCTTGGTCCATTTCTGATTGGGTTGGGAATTGTTGCCGAAATGCCCCCATCCGGACGTGACGACCGCAGTATCAAAGCCATGATCTTCGGGCATGGAGCCTTTGCCCCCCAAATGCCACTTGCCGAAGGCCCCACTGGTGTAACCGGCGGTTTTGAGAACCTCAGGAATGGATATGGTCTCCAAGGGCAGTTGTTGTTGACGGTTGATCGGCACACGCAATTTTTCATAGGGACGCCAATGTCCAGAGATGAAGTCTGTCAGACCCAGGCGCGCCGGGTATTGTCCGGAAAGTATGGAGGCGCGGGTGGGGGAGCAGACCGGACATGCTGCATACGCATCTGTAAAACGCATCCCTTGGGTGGCCAGGCGGTCGATGTTGGGGGTTTCGTTAAACGAGTTCCCATAGCACCCCGCATCCGCCCACCCCAGGTCATCAACCAGAAAAAAAACGATGTTGGGTTTGGGCTTGGGAGTGGCCGAAATCGCCCGGCTGACAAAAGTCAATGAAAGGGTTCCCAAAGCCGTCCGTCCACACTGCGTGAGAAAATGGCGTCGAGTGGAATTCATGATCAACCTCCAGCATCGTTGCGTTCGAACCCTAGCAAAGAGACCACATTATCAGCCAAAGACACAGAGGATTCAAGGGCAAAGCAAGCGTAAGGCCAGGAATGGCGGATTTTCTGCTTCATGTAAACGGCGCCCCATTTCTTTCATTCGCCAAAGTCTTCGTTGAATTCCGGACCGTGGGCTCCTATACTCCCACGATACGATTGTGAAACAGACACAAATCGACGTCTGTCTCCTTAGCGGTTCAGCCGCAGGCGAGGTTGTTCTGTGACTGGCGCAATCGATATACGGCAAGTTTACATGGATCTCGACACTCCAATTCCACAGGCGTTTCATTATGATCTGTCCCTACTGCGATACTGAAAACCGTGATGAAATGGAAAAGTGCTATCATTGCGGCAATGACCTTTCCATGTTGCGACTGGTGGTCAACAAGGCCAAGCAGCATTATAATGTGGCCCTCGAACACGCTGAACGACAACGGTATAATGAAGCCATCCACGAACTGCACGACACACTGGAACTTCACAGCGATTTCCCGTCGGCTCATGTTGTTCTGGGTACCATATACGCCAAACAGGAACAATATGAAGAGGCCCGTGTCGAATGGGAGAACGCCATTGCGTTGGATCCAAATTGTAAGAAGGCCTACGCCTATCTGAACAAGCTCGAACGCGTCCGTCAGTCCCTGCCGACTTTAAGGCGTCTGACCGTGATGGTATGGTTTCTGGCATTCATCGCAATTGCCTCTTTCATTGGTTTGATTTTTACTCTGAAACCGGAGCCGGACATGGGCCTCTTGAATGAGGCAATCAAAACCTTCTCAATTGAGAAAGACTTCGGACTGGCATTGGAAAGCTTGGATAAACTCCGAAATTCCAATTCAACACAGGTCGCCTTAGCGGCGGAGCAGTGGGATCGACTCATTATCGAGCGCATGGAAAATGACTTAACCGCGATTGATCATCATCTGAATACCGATCAACTGAGCATGGCTCTGGGTTCCGCCATGAACATGAAGAAAAAAAATCCACCAGCGAAATATCAGGACCAGCTCAACGGGAAAATCGAGATTTTGCGAACCGCCAGCATGAAGGAGTGGGACGAAAAAGTTCAGCATGTCAAAGACAATCGAATGGCCTTCGATGAATTGCTGACCTTGTCCCAGACAATCGCGGCAG
>JADFCT010000128.1 GCA_017161665.1 Candidatus Sumerlaeota bacterium | reverse complement strand
ATTTGCCCGCGCCCTGGATGCCGATTTTTTCGACTTCAACGTCGCCACCCCCCTGCCGGGGACGGCACTGTGGGACCTGGCGGTTCGGGATGCGTTGTTTGAAGGCGGCGCGCCGACGGCGGGCGCCTATTCAAAGGCCGTTATACGCTCCTATGGATTGTCCAGTGAAGAACTGACCCAATGGCGTCGCCGGGCGCTGCTCAAACTCACTCTGCGCCCCTCCTATATCTGGAGAACCTTGAGACGCATCCGCTCGCCCCGCGTCTTCCTCAATTATGTCCGCGCGGCGCACCAACGATTGAAAGCCCTGCTGACCCAACCGGCGGACCCGAAGAAATAAAACGGGCGGAAATAAGAAATCCTTTTTTTTACGAATCGCACGAATTCAAATTTTCAAACGCGAATCTGTTCCATCCCAAAACCTGAAGGATGATCGTTGGGGATCGGGGGGATCGTTTGGGGGTGGTGGGCTCAGAAACGTCGGCCCAGGAGGAGGCATTTTCGGGCGAGAGCCATCCAGCGCACGGCGCGTCGGTCTTCATTTTCCAGGCGGATTTCACCGTCCGCAATTTTTCGTTCGATGTTGATCAGATTTTTTCCAATGCTCCGGGTCTGGGCGCCGCTCAGGCGATCGACCCGGTCACCATTGGCGGGGATGAGTTTGAGCAAATCTGTGAAAAAGGCTGAAATATCCGATTGTTTCGTCAGGATTCGGATACTTTCCTCCAAGGCGAGGCGCGCGCTTTGATAGGGTGAGATTTCGATCGGTTTCGCCGGTCGCCGCAAGGCTTTTCCCAAGAGGGCCCATTCCTCATCCTCCAGGCTGTGGAAGGAGCGAAAGACGAATCCATAGATGGGCAGGGAGCGAATGATATCAATGCGTTTGGATTCCCCGGTCAGGTCTGTTTTGTCCAGAAGGGGATACAGGGCCCGGTCGTCCGGAATCGCCGCCACGTCGGCGCTCAGGGCTCGTTCAAAATCCTCGTCGCTCATGCCTTTATAGTATGGGGTGGCGCCGTCGAGATATTGTTGTGTCAGCCACCGTACCCAGTCGCCCTGCAGGTTGTTTTGGGCTTCTTCGACGTCATAGGCGCCGACGGCTTGTGAGACCAGCCATATTCGGGAGCACCCGCGCGTCATTCGACAGTGCAGATAGCGCAGGGTTTCGTCCAATTGTTGACTGCGCCAGGCGGCCAGTTGTTCTAAAAGGGCTTTGGTCTCGTCGTCCTGTTTGCCATGGAGCATAGTCTTGATGCGATCCGGGCTGATGGGTGGTTCCATTTGTTCGGCGAAGGCGTTGAGATCCCGCGCCTGGCGATTCGCCGTCGGTTGATTCAGGGAGCGGGGGTAGCGGAGATCGTTGAGATAAATGCCGACGAAGGGGTACCGTTCGGTCAATTCATGGGCCACATCGCCAATCAAGCGTCGGGCCGCGGGATGGGCGGGGTTTAGGAAATAGCGTTCGCGGTCATCGCCTACGAGTTTGCTGAACCAGGGGCGCTTGCGCAGGGTCCATTCGGGATATCGATTCAAAATGGGCCCCTGCCCGGTGAGCAGATCCGACCCCACGTTCAGCAATTCAATCCGTCCCCAAATACTCAGCCCCAGTGTTTCGGCGCGTTTGAAGAGTTCGGAGAGCATGTCGCGTTTGCGGAAGGCGGGATGGATGGCCGGCAGGCCGGCTCGGGCCATGGCCTCGGAGGGATAGGCGGTGTAGCCATGTCGAAAAGCGCTGACGATGACGGTGTTGAAGCCACATCGGGCCAGTCGGTTGAGATCGGCTCGTATGGACTGGGGCGTGGCGTTTTGTCGAATGCCATAGCGAATGGCGCGCGTTTCGGGCATGGGCGGCCAATCGGCGGGATTGCTTGAATCGATTCCGTCGGGGGGAAGGGCGTCGTCCGTTGGATTTCGCGCCGTCATTCCTCGTCTTCCATTGCCTCGAAGTCATCGATCAGCCGCAGGTATTCGAGCGGATCGATCCGGATTTCGCGCGGCTTGCTGCCTTTGTATTCGCCCACGATACCGGCTTCCTCCATCATATCCATTAATCGGCCCGAGCGCGCAAACCCGATTTTCAGCCGACGTTGAATCAGAGAAACAGACCCTTTATTGTGTTGGAGGATCAAGCGCGCGGCGGCGCGGAACAGATCATCTCTCAGATATTCGCTCCAGATCTCCTGGCTGTCCATGGGCTGACCGTCGTTGTGGCTCATTTGGCCCATGAGTTCCCAGTCGCTGCCGTCGCGAGAGGCGCCGGAACCGCCGGTCGGTTTGCGTTTATCGTCACTGTCGGTTTCTTTTTCCTTCGGATCCTCGAAGTCCTCTTTCACGTAAACGGCCCGTTGTTGGGCGCGGATGAAATCGGCGAGGTCTTCCACTTCTTTGTCGGAGACAAAGCATCCCTGAAGGCGTTCGGGGCGTGGCGTGATTCCGGACAGATACAGCATGTCGCCTTTTCCCAGCAGCGCTTCGGCGCCCTTCATGTCCAGGATGGTCCGCGAGTCCACATTGGATGAAACCTGGAAGGCGATGCGAGCGGGGAAGTTGGCCTTAATGATACCGGTGATGACGTTGACCGACGGCCGCTGCGTGGCCAGAATCAGGTGAATCCCGACGGCACGGGCCATCTGAGCCAGCCGGATGATTGCTTCTTCCACTTCGTTTTTGGCCACGAGCATGAGGTCGGCCAGCTCGTCGATGATGACGACGATCCGGGGCATGAGCGCCAGGTTCCGGCCGATGATTTTTTTGCTCGGATTTGTGGGGTCGAAAAGCGAGTTGTAGCCGTCGATGTTACGGACGCTGAATTCGGCGAGGAGTTTATAGCGTTTCTCCATCTCCTCGACCATCCAGTTCAAGGCGCCCGACGCTTTGCGCGGGTCGCTGACCACCGGGGCCAGGAGGTGGGGGATATGCTGGTACACATTGAGTTCCACGCGCTTGGGGTCGATCATGATCATCTTGAGTTCATCGGGCGCGTAGCGCATCAGGAAGGAGCAGATGATGCCGTTGAGGCAGACTGACTTACCGGAACCGGTTGTGCCCGCGATCAATAGATGGGGCATGGAAGCGAGTTCCACGACCATGGGTTGACCGGATATGGTTTTGCCCAGACAGAAGGGCAGCGGTTTTTTGAAATCCCGGAAGGCGCTTGTGTCCATGATTTCACGCAGGAAGACGGGATTCGGGTGTTTGTTGGGCGCTTCGATTCCCACAGTGTCCTTGCCCGGGATGGGGGCCTGGATGCGGACGGACAGTGCCGACATGGCCATGGCCATGTCTTTTTCCAGTGAGGCGATTTTACTGACCTTGATGCCCGGCGCGGGCTTGACCTCGAACCGGGTGATCGTGGGGCCTTGGGTGATTTTAACCACCTGGGCTTCGATCTTGAAGTCCAACAGTTTTTGTTCGAGCAGCTCGGCGTGGGCCTTGAGTTCTTCCGGCGGGGTGTTGACCACGGAGTCGGCCGGCGGCAGAGACAGCAGGTTCATGGGGGGCTTCTGATATTGGATGAACAGGTCCAGTTCTTCTTGTTGCGCTTCGACCGGTGGGCGTCCCAGACGTCCGGCCCGATCCAAATCCAGGGGCGCGGCCGGGCCAGCCTCCAGGTTTTTGTCTTTGCTGAAGGGTTTTTCCGGGTAAACGATTTCGATTCCGCCGCTGTCGGTCGTCGTGGCCGGCGCCATGACGGCTCCGGCTTTTCCGGTGGTCGCCATGCCATGGAGCGCGTTATTCGAGTCAAGGTCGACCGGGGGCGTGGGATTCGTCATGATGGCGCGAATCCCTTCGTCAATCGCCGGTCGATCACCCGCGAGGGGCGGTGGTGTCGAAAAGCCCTGATTGGGGCGGGGCTGAAAAATGCGTCCCATGGACGATTCGCGATGGAACAAAGCGCTGGTTGGATTTAATTCGGCTGCGGCCGGTGTGACGCTGGCGGGCGTGGGGGATTTGTGGCGGCCGCGAAGGAGTCGGAGTCCAAACAGGATGGCCTGTCCCAGCCACCGAATGGGCGCAAATCCCATCACCACGAGTCCGGCTCCCGTCATCATGCTGATGAGCAGGGCGCGGCAGGCCAGGGGGCCGATGATTTTGGGTAAACCCAGTCCATAGGGATGGATGATAAATTCGGCCAGGACCCCGGCCGTCCGAAAAGCAAAGGCGTCATTGCGCGGATAATTTTCGGTGGTTACGATTCCCAGACTGATAAAGGCTGTCAGGGCGATGGTGAAGACAAAGACGGCCATGGCCACCAGGACCATGCGCTTCCAGGACCACCGAAGGATAATCCCGGTTGCCGTCAGTCCCAGAAAGGCGGGAATGCCGTAAGCGCCCACGCGGCCGAAGGTGAACAACAGGACCGCATTGATCTGAGCGCCGGCGGCGCCGATCAGACTGGGGTAACGTCGGCTGATCAACAGTGAGATTAACAGAGCGGCGGCCAGCACATACAGCACGCCGGAGGCGATGGCGCCATAGCTGTTGCGCGTGGACGGGAAATCGACCATTTCCTCGTCCAACCGCAAGGCGGTTCGGGACATAATCTTGGGCTCCAACGAGAATCGGAAACGACGCGACCACTTTCCGCGGCCAGACCATCAACCGGAACGATAAGAAAAATCGCCCAAATATCTGGTGAGGATCATCCCTCGCTTTCCGCAAGGGGCGCAAGTTAAAATCCTGAGACTCTTCATTTTTTGGCGAAAAAAAGAGTCCATTTGTATTGGACGGAATGCGACCGCAAAGGGGGACAGAGGCCGGTGTCTTGCTTTACCTGTTCACCCAGGTTGTTGTGCGGGCGCATTCTCCGGTAGCCGGACCGTGTGTCGAAACCGCGAAACCGCTGCGCGGCGGTCTTTGGCGTTGACCCGGGCGAACCGGGAGGCGGACAATGCCGGGGCTTCGTCGCTCAACACGACGTGGCCGTTTTTTTTATCGTTTTCAATGAAAGGGATTTGTCATGTCGCAGGCTATTCGTGTGGGACTGTTGGGGTTCGGCAACATTGGGCAGGGCGTGATCCGTACGCTTCAGACCAATGGGGCTGTTATTAATTCACGGTTGGAGCGGCCGATACAGGTTGTTCGAATCGCTGACAAGGATAGGACCACCCCGCGCGATACAGCCGGATTCGACTATGCGCCCCTGATGACAGACGACGTGGCTCAGGTGATTGAGGCGCCGGATGTGGATGTGGTCGTTGAACTCATTGGTGGCTATGAACCGGCCCGTTCTTTTGTCGAACGCGCCCTGAAGGCGGGGAAACATGTTGTCACCGCCAACAAGGCTTTGTTGGCTCAGCATGGTCCGGAACTTTTCGCAACGGCTCATGCGAACAAGGTTCTCCTCTTGTTCGAGGCGGCGGTGGGCGGCGGAATCCCCATTATCCGGGGCCTGCAACAGGGCCTGGCCGCCAATGTCTTCACCGCCGTTTATGGCATTTTGAACGGCACGACCAATTATATTTTAACGCAGATGGCCCGACACGGGACGCCTTTTGAGACGGCCCTGGCCGACGCGCAGGCCAAAGGTTATGCGGAGCCGGACCCGACCTTTGACATTGAAGGTTATGACGTGGCCCAGAAAACCGCGGTGTTGGCCACGCTGGCGTATGGCCGCCCCACCCGTGGGGCGGACGTCTATGTGGAAGGGATCACGAAGATCGAAACGTGTGACATCGAGTTTGCGGCCAAGACGGGCCATGCGCTCAAGATGCTGGGTATTGCGCGGCGGACGCCGGACGGTTCGGCGCTGGAACTTCGCGCCCATCCGACGTTTGTTCCCACTTCCATGATGATTGCCGGCGTCGATGACGTTTTCAATGCCGTCATGGTGGATGGTGAGCCCATTGGGCCCACGTTGTTCTTTGGGCGAGGGGCCGGTCCCGAGGCCACGTCCAGCGCTGTGTTGTCAGACGTGATGGCCCTGGCTGACGCGTTGAGTTCCGGTGGACTGAATCGGGAAAACCGACTCTTGCGGGTGTCGGCGGATCTCTCCGTGGCGCCGATGGACGCGTTGCGCTGTCCCTTCTACGTCCGCATTCACTCGGACGCGGACGCGCGGCGCCGATTGGTGGAGGCGCTGGAGGCGGCGCAGATCGACATGGACGAATTGCATTCCGACCAATCCCCGCTGACGCAGATTCTGACGGCGACGACCACGGAGGCGACCTTGCGTAAGGCGCTGGCTTCGGTCGAGGGCGTGACGCCTTTTGTCATTCGTGTGATCCAACCGTTCAAGAAAAATGGATGAATGCCGATAAGGAATATGAAATCGGACCGGCGCCCCGGGCGCCGGGACACGTCGCGATGGCGCGATGATGACTCAACCCCCAGGAGCACTGTCTCATGACGTTTCTTTCCCGAATGGATCGACGGATTTTTGGACTTCTTTTCGCGGCCTTGTGCCTGAGCGCTCTACACGCCCGTGAAAATCGCATCAATCCCACGGCCACCCGATCCGTCTTCTTTCCCGATGCCTCCCGCGTATCCGTCGCATCGGCGCCCAATAAGGCGCCCTTGGAAAAAAAGGTGAATCTGGACGTGATGTTGAACGAATTCGAATCCGGCGCGGAGGCTGTGGATGTGATTGTCACGCTTCGCGAGCCGCTTCAGCCCGCAGGGCGGATTGATTGGAACGATTCGGTCTCCGCCGGACGGTATCGCGCTGTGGTGCGACATCAGAGTGAACAGATTTTACAGAAACTGGGCACGGACGATTTTCGGATTCGGCATCAATATCAAAACATTTCGGCCTTTTCAGGACAAATGAGTCTGAGCGGATTGGAAAAACTCCTGAATGATCCCGATGTCCTGGCCGTCGAACCGACACGTCGGCTGTATCCGCATCTGCGCCAGGGGGTCCCCCTGATGAACGCGCTGGGCACTCGGACCACCTATTCGGGCAAAAACATGTCCATTGCCATTCTGGACACGGGCGTGGACGCCTGGCACTCCCGTTTGGGGGAGGCGCCGTTTCCGAACGCCAAAGTCATTGGGGGTTATGATTTCGGCGATGACGACAATGATCCCGTCCCGCAGGGGGACGCCGCCCATGGGACGGCCTGCGCCGGCATTGCCGCCGGCGATCTGGGGGACTCGGGGGACTATATTGGCGGTGTGGCGCCCGACGCCCGCATCTATGCCCTCAAGATCAGTGGCGACGATACGGGATCGGCAAGCGACGCAGATATGATCGCCGCCATGGACTGGTGCGTGACCCACAAAAACGACAATCCCGCCGCGCCCATCCTGATCGTATCCATCAGTTTCGGCGGCGACAAATCGGCCGGCATTTGTGATCAGGACGCCATCGGATTCGCCAACGCTGCCCAACGGTTGAAAGACGCCGGTATTACGACCTTCGCGTCATCGGGGAACGAAGGGTATTGCGACGGCATCGCCTATCCCGCCTGCGTCTCGGACATTGTTTCTGTCGGCGCTGTGTATGACTCCTTCTTTGGCGAGGCCTATCCCTGTGTGGAGGCGGACTCTTGCGCTCCCAAGATTCAGACCGATGGCTGCGATAGCGGTTGGTATGTCGAGGACACGAGCGGACCGGATGTCGTTACGGCTTATTCGAACAGCGCCGCCATTCTGGATCTGTTGGCGCCGGCCGACAATGCGTACACCACCGATATTTCAGGTTCCGCCGGATACAGCACGACCGACTACGATCCCGAGTTTGGTGGCACGTCGGCGGCCTGTCCCTATGCGGCCGGCGCCGCGGCCTGTCTTCAGGAGGCCTCCCTGGACAGCCTGGGCCGGTATATGACGCCGGATGAATTGATTCAGATTCTGAAGCAGACCGGCGTTTCGGTCACGGACACCAAAACGCTGATCCAAACGCCCCGTGTCAATCTCGGCTCGGCCATCGCGTCGCTGAGCGGCGGCGTTCTGCCCACGCCGCCTCCCACGCCGACGCCGGATCCGACGCCGACGGGCGATCCGTCGTGGGCCTTGTACTATGACATTACCTACAAGCGTGATGGGCGGACCGAACCGATGGGATTGGCCATCGACGCGTTCGGGATTACCGTTCAATTTCCGGGAGCCAATGATCAGATCAAGATCAAACCCATTGCGAAAAATATGCCCAACTTGCCTGAAATTCCGCGTATCCAGACTCAGGGCGGCTTTAAGAAATTTTACAGCCAGGCCCCGGTTCGACTTGTTCAGGCGGCCGGCGCCATCCAGTCGCTGACGACGAAGAACGCGATTGTTCACCAAGTGGAAGCCGGTGAAGTTCACAATGTTAAACAGGATGACCGCGCCATGTCCTGGAGTTCGGATGAGACGGATGTCAAACTCACCTCCATCGAATCCGGGGTGGACGCGGGCGATTTCACGCCCTATCCCTCCAAAGGCCTGAAAATCAAACTCCTGGGAGTCAGCCTGGATTCCCTGAGCGCTCCCTGGCAATCGGTCTGGATCCGTTTGACGTCCAAGAAATTCAAAAATGTTTATGGCGACAAAGACGTAAGCTGGTCCGCCATCCCCCAAGGCGGGAACATGATCATGGCGGGCGACCTTGCTCTGCTCAAAACAGTGGGCGGGAATATCAAGCCGGATGTGTTATTTGGCAGCCTGATCAGTGGCCTGGACTCCAAAATTGACGGCAAGGGGAAACTGTTTACGGTTACTGTTAGTGGCGACAAATGGTGGACGTACTACTACGGCGGCATTCTGGCCGACTCGATATTGAGCGGCGCTCAAAGTTTGTCCCTCAGCGCGCGGGGGGGGCAACTGGAGTGTGATGAAATCTATTGCGCCGGGCAGATCGCCAAAATATCTGTTTGGGGCGTAAAGGCTCCATGGAAGGAAAGCGTTGGCGGCCAGACCTACAAGCACTATTTTGGTGGTTTCATGAATGTCTTGACGGTCCAGTCCGGTGGCTTCGGGCCGTATGAAGACAGCCCTCAACCGTATTATTCCAGTTCGCCGGATATCCTGAAGGTTCATGCCGACTATGGCATTAACTGGAGTTATGATGCGGAACTGGATGAAGCCTTTGTCTATCCCGACCGCATCATCCGCGCCGGTTCCGCCTGTGAAGGCGTGATTAAAAAGATTTCGTCCCTTGCCACCCAGAAAACCAACAAACTTCCCTACGAGGCGCAAGCCTACGGCGGTCCCTTCCTCTGTGGGAACGTGTTCTCGACCCTGCCTCCCACGATGAAGGGTGGCTTATCGGAACACACGACCTGGCGGGTGGATTGTCCATGAACTAGGCCCTCCGGCGGGACAAATGTGACTTCGAAACCCCAAGGGCAGGTCTCGCGCGCCATCGCGGGGCCTGCCCTCATATCCTGTCGGGACCTCGATGATGAACGGTTATGAGTTGATCATTATTGCGGTTGGATTGGCCATGGACGCTTTCGCGGTGGCCATCGCGTGCAGTTGTATTCTGGGACGCGTCACGCCGCGGCAGATTTTTCGCTTTGCTTTTC
>JADFCT010000127.1 GCA_017161665.1 Candidatus Sumerlaeota bacterium | reverse complement strand
AAGATTTCGGATATGTTCCGTATTTGACATTCCGGGCCGGTTCGCGATTTCAGACGGCCTATTATTACACCGGTACCGTGGTGCGCTTCGATCGTTCCATGATCAATACACAATCCCAATAGGGGTGGATAAAATGCGACTTATCTTGGGGATCTTTGCTGTGACAACCATGCTCTGGTTGACCGCTTGCGCCAACAATCCCAATGAACGGCTTTACCTGTCGCCGTACCGCTACAAGCAGGCCATGTTGTTGTATGATGAGGTCGGTTCCATGAAACTGACTAAAGAAATTCTAAAGGATCAGGGCTGGCGAGACGGTGAGATCAATCAGTTTGAATATACAGCCACCCGTGAGTTGGGGATGACGCTGGCCGAACAGGCGGCATCCTGAAGCGATCCGTCATGAGTCCCGATATGAGTTCCTCATGAGGGGCCTGCAGCGCTCACAACAAATGATGAAAATGACGACGAGGCGCGGTGGACTCTCTTATTTCGAACCATGAAGAATAGAAGGAAAAGAAGATGGTTGCTCTAAACACCAAGGCGCGAAGACACAAAGCACGCGGGGCGTGAAGCACGCCAGGGCACGGGGGCGTGGCGCCGTTACCTTATAAGGCCCGCGCCCCAGAAGCCAAACATCCGCCAAGCCCCGAAGGCGCCGACGGCCTGCCCGGGACTGATGCAAATTGTCGAACGAGGGCTATCCCGAGAACTCATTGATTGCTTCGAACATCGCCACAATATTTTCCGGTGGTGTTTCCGGCAGGATGTGATCATTGACGGCCATGATAAAGCCGCCACCGGGCGCCAGGGCTTCCAATCGATCCAACACATGAGCCCGAACAGCATCCGGTGTGGGCGCGTCGGCCAGGTTTTCCGGATCGCACCCTCCACCCCAGAAAACGATGTCCTTCCCAAATTCCTTCTTGATTTTCAGAAAATCCATGGGCTGGGGCGCCCAGCGGCCGGGATGGATCAGGTCAAATCCAACATCAATCAGTTCCGGTATCAGGTGGTGTGACAAACCGTCCAACCGGATTCCCACTTTCATCATGCTGTTTTGCTTGATGGTTGAAATCATCTTTTTGTGCCGGCTTTTGAGAAACTGACGGTATAACTTCACAGAGGTGGCCGCATCGTGTCCACACAGCACGGTGTCGGTCAATTGCACGACGTCAACCAGATTTCCGACGGACTGACAGACTTTTTCCAGTGCGGCCACGTGTCGATTCAGCAAGGCGTCCAACAGCATGTCGCTGCCCTTGGGGTCCGCAATCAGATCGGCTTCGAACCGCTCCGCCCGGCGAAGTCTTTTCCCCTCGGCAGCCAGACTGCAATCCCACGGCAGAACCAACACGCGTCCGGAGTCATTTCGGAAATGGGTGGCCAACGTGTGAAGAAGGTTCCAGAACCCCGCGGCGTCACTGCCATGCCAGGGTACCCGCGGGAGCGCGCAGTCCATGACCAGATCCAAGGCCATCGGTAAATCTGCTTTGAGACTGAAAATGTTTTTGGGGAATCCGTTTTCATAGGGAAAGAACGTCTGCTCATAACGGAATCCATGCGGGGGCATTTGCGCAATAATTGAGCCGCCAAACGATCGAATCGCTCGCGAGCCGTCGGACAAGGTTTCCGGGCGGAAGGCGCCGGGGAATTGGCACGGACTCCCATCGCTGAGGGATGAATCATACCATTCCTGATTTTCAAAGTCCAGACAGCGGCCCACGTCCACCAGATCAATCCCGAATCGGCGGACGACATCCTCATCGACAATCGCCAATTGGCGGGCTGTGTCAAAGACTCGAGTCGGGCCGGGAAAGAGGCCCACATGTTCTTTCAGGCAGTTATAAGCGACGGCGGCGATACCGGATCGTGAGGTGGCGCCCAAGTCAATGGGCGGGCGATCCGGTTCGCGATGATCCATACATGCCTGAAAGCGTTCACGGGAAAACATGCCCTGACCTGTTCGACAAAGAAATCTTCGATCCCCAATCCTGAAATGGATTATTTTTCAGTCCGGTCGGGGACGTCAATGGGGAAACCCGATGCCGTGAGGGTTTGGGGCGGTTCGGGGCAACGCATTCCATTTGACTCCCCGGCGGGATGCGGTTCAAGGTGATCCCACTGTTTTCGACATGACGTTGACGATGCTCCGATTCCTGTTGATGAAGGTCTTTGATGAATGCTTAAGGTTTTTCACTTTTCGACGCGATGGTTTTCTTTTGGTTTCGTATCTTTGATCGTGGTGGTTATGGCGACCATGCTGACACGCGAAACACCGTGCGCCCGTGATGCCGCAGTGATGGATCGCCTCCGCGATCAACTCCGCCAGGTTCCGACGGGGGCCACAGTGGCGGTGGTTGTGGAACGGGCCGACACGGGTGAGACGATTTTTACCTATAATGAACACTTCCCCCTCAAGCCGGCGTCCAACCAAAAAATCCTGACTTCTGCGGCTGCGCTGTTTTATCTGGGCGCGGACTATCGCTATCAAACGGACATTCAGGCGACGGGAACCGTGGCCGATGGGGTGTTGAATGGAGATCTGGTTGTTGTGGGCGCAGGCGACCCCTCTATTTCCGGGCGCTATCAACCGGATCGGACAGACGCGACAGCCATTTTTCGCCAATGGGCCGAGGCGCTCAAGGCGCGTGGCATTCAAAAAATCGCGGGCCAGATTGTGGGCAATGACAATGCCTTCGACGACGTGACCGCGCCAGAGGGGTGGCCCGCCAACCAGATGGCCGAGTGGTATTGCGCGGAAGTATCCGCATTGGTTTTCAATGATGGGTGTGTCGATGTCCACTGGCTGGGCGGCGATGTGGCCGGCGCGACGCCAACCTATTCATTGAATCCGAAAACGGACTATATCCAAATCGTCAATCAACTGAAGTCGTCGCTGACGAGCAACTACCGGCGATATGTGCGCGACGGTCGCCCGAACACGATTATTTGCAACGGTTCGGTGCGCGCCCGGCGCGAGGCCGAAGACTCCATTGCCGTTCATGGCGCCACACGATATTTCGTGCATGTCCTTCGGAGCGTCCTGACGAGTGAAGGCATTGAAGTGGTTGGACCGAGCGCTGATATCGACACCCTCAAAGGTGGCGAGCAACTGAAATCGGCTGCGCGGACGCTCTTTACCCATGAGTCGCCCCCCTTGGCCACACTCTTGGAAACGATGAACGGCAACAGCCATAACCTGTTCGCCGAAACCGTTTTCAAAACCGTCGCGCGGAACGAAGGAGGGAAGGGGACGTTTGAAAACGGTCGAGCAGCGGTCATGCGCTTTTTGGATAAACATCTGATCGATACCGAGGGACTGTCAATTATCGACGGATCCGGCCTTTCTTATGACAACCGTCTGACGGCCCGCGCGATTGTGTCGGTGTTGCGGATCGCGGACAACGCTTCCTGGCGCGACGACTATCGGAATACCTTCCCGGTCGGCGGGCGCACAGGCAGCCTGAAGAGCCGCTTTCAGGCGACCAGTGAAACCCGCCGGCTCGCCGGACGCATCCGAGCCAAAACAGGTTACATCCGGGGGGCTCGCAGCCTGAGCGGATGGGTGACACGTCCGGACGGTTCCGAATACCGTTTTTCCATTCTCTTGAACACGAACGGCAAGGCTATCAGCGGCCCCCTGGCCTGGATTGACAAGACAGCCCTGGTCTTGGCGCGGGATTAGTGTCCTTCAACCTGCGGCGCCTACCCGGTCTCACGCGCCACCCATTTTTTTTTGTTTGATGAATACGCCCCATGTCCCGCCTTGGGGGCGCCCTCTGCTTGTGGTTTCAATAGATCCACCATCCGCTGACCGGACGCCGAGCGGTCAGCCGTTTTGCGGCGCCCGGGGTTGGGATGCCAGCCGGCCAGTTGACGGGATCGCGTCCGGCCAAAACCGTTCCCGCGCGCTGCAAGGAAAAGCCCTGTCCGTCGCATCGGGCGTCAAAAGGTATTTGGTCAAAATAGAGGAGTTCATCCACAATGACCCACGAAACCGGGTCGCCAATCACATCCGGCGCTTGTGGACGTTCCAGGGCCAAACGCTCACCGGCATTTGACAAGACGCCGGTCCAGGGGCCGACGATCGTCGCGTCCGCCGGAAGGCTCGCGCCATAAAACGCGCGGAAAGCGTTCATCGGGTCTACAG
Organism: Candidatus Sumerlaeota bacterium; assembly: GCA_017161665.1. Lineage (GTDB taxonomy): Bacteria > Sumerlaeota > Sumerlaeia > JADFCT01 > JADFCT01 > JADFCT01. The sequence continues at coordinate 5,311 of JADFCT010000127.1, read as the reverse complement.
TGTCTGCCGCAAATCCCACGACGACGATTCGATCCCCTGGCAGTAACACAAGGGAAGGATCGAAGAGATACTCGACCGCGCCATTGAGCCGCCAGGGGCCAGCCTCGGTGGTCAGAGATATGACACGATTCGTTGGATTCCAGATTTCGATATACTCCAAGACGCTGTCATCGGTCAGTGACGTCTCCGACACCGCGGGATGGTACATCACTTCGTCAATGACCAAATCCGGCCAGGGCGGGGCGTTGACGGTGTTGCGCGTGGAAAGGCTATGGCGCCACCAGGGACTGCCATCGGGAACACGCGACAGAGACCAGCCGCTTTCCTCTCCATTAAAGCGAACGGCGTCTGCGACCCGATCCAAACCATTGCCGGGCAGCCAGGAAAGGAAAACCTGTTCGCCATTTTTGTTCAATCCGAATCCAGAGGTGATGGGATTATGAAAACCGGTAACCTCATCAAAGACCATTCGGCCACCCACCGACAGGGCGCCTGCCGGAATGGCCCATTTTTTCAAATCAGCCGCATCATCGGATAAGTACCAGTTTGCCCAATCCACGGGATGGGGCGAGGTGTTCAGGACTTCAATCCAGTCATTGGAATCCCAAGGGGGCGTAAAGTAATCGGTGTGGACCATGATCTCATTCAAAATGAGATTCGACGTCGGCGCTGGATCGGCCTGACCGGGAGAGCCTTTGATGCGAGCGCTCGCTCGCCAGTGGCCGCCATAATCCAGAGCCTTATCCGATCGCGGCCAGCCCAGGATCGGAACCATGGAATGACCGGCCCCACAGGCGGATAAAGGCCAGCCGCGTCCGTCATTGTATTCAAAAGACAGAATCGTTTCGCCAGCGAGCGATCGGCGCAGGGTCACACGTTCGCCCTCGTTTGAAAGTTTTCCCGAAAAAGGACCAAAGATAAGCGTCTCTGCGCTGAGACCGTATTGAGTTCGGAAATCGGCGAAGTCCGGAGAGGCGTCCGGAACCACCAGCGCATAGCCGCCCGGAGGTAACACGGCGTCGATGGGAAATGTGAAGTCAATACCATCGCTGAACGTAAACCCTCCCAAGGCCATGGCATTCACGGTTCCCGGATGATGGAGTTCGATAAATTCAAAACCGTCCAATGACGACGGGGCGAACATGAGTTCCGTCACAATCGGCACGGTGGGTTCGGGGCTGACTGTAAACAGGGCGGCCGTCAGGGCGCTCCATTCGATTCCATCCCAACTCGCTGCCCGGATTTGTGTGTTCTGCTCCAAGACGAAGGGCGAATCATACCTCTGAGCCGTTGTAAGGGCGGGGCCGCTGTCACTGGCGCGACGGGATTTGAGTTGAACATTGATGAGGAAATCACTGCTGGTGACACGATAATTCAATCCATGAATCGCCAGCAGATTTTCCCCCGCCACCAGCAGGTCCCTGTGGTCGGTGATGTCAAAATCAACCCAGGTGATTGCCAGACCATCGTCATGGCTGGTCGTGGCGCCGGAATTCCATACCGGCGTCGCGGGAGCGTTGGCCTCCGCTACACGCGCGCCATTCAGATATGCGACAAAACCGTCGTCATAGCGGACTTGCAGAATCAGCGCGCTCAAAGAGGTGATCGCATCTTGAGTCAGGGAGAATGGAACGCGGGCATAACAACTTTCCGTGATGTCCACCATCGCGGCGCCCGTGTTGAAGGTGAAATAGGATTCATAGCCCGCAGAGCGCTCATAACCGATACCGCCCTTTGCCTCAGACCAGGCGGAATCGTCGAAGCCGGAAGGATTTGTCCAGGTTAAGCCCATGGCGTCGCCACCATTTGTCGCGCTGGGAATCAATATTCTTTTCGGCGCTTCGGCATGGATCAGAATGCTTTCGTCGATCGTTGGCTCTTCAATGGGGCGCGGGTCTGATCCATCCACGGTATAATAAATCGTCGCAGGAGTCGTGCCGAAACCAATTGTCGTCGCCGGGACGAGACCGCCGTGCTGCTGCGCCCCATTAACGGTGAAAACCGGCGCGGCGAGATTGGGATACAATCCCACATTGCGAAAGCGACCTATCGCCACATCATGTTCCTGTGGCCAATAAACAGCGCGAAGCCATTCAATCTGATTCATCCACTCCACTTCCCGCTTCATGGCCGGCGTCTCTTTGGCGTCTCCCCAGCGGGCGGACTCTCCCACAATGGCCTGATCGATTTCCGCCACGCGGCGCAGGTAACGCCCATGGCTGACGTCGGCCGTCAACAATCCCTCATTGAACAGGAGGGCATGAATCCGATCGGTGAAACGACGGCGGAACTCGGTGTTTTTGCGAAGACGCCCGTAAAGATAGGCCGGCCCCATGGTGATCATACCCTCTTCGCTTTCCCACAATTCCAGATGCACATTGCTCAGCGTCTTGGTCCGCAAGAGGGTATTCAGCGAGATTTCCTGATCCCAGACATAGAAGCGGAACCCTTCGCTTTCCGGCCCCCGACGTCTTCCCGCCCACCAGTTGTGGTGCGGCCAGTCCTCAACGCCGGCGTAAATATGGAGAATCATGTAGTCAATCAGATTCGCCACATCCAAATAGACTGGATAGTCGGGATTGCGGGAGCCGTCGGGATTCAGACCTTGAATGCGATAATAGGCTTCCGTTGTTTCCAGTCCCGCTGCGGCCAGAGAGTGCATGGCATTCCAGGCCACCTTGTCACCCGAATCCAAGAGGTTCTCGTCATGAACAATGTCCCAGTCCTCACGCTGCCCGCCGAAATGTTCGGAAAAGTAGGAATCCGAATGGCGTTCGGCCAGGTTGTACATGCCCCAGTACAGGCCATTGAGAAACAAGTGGACATAACGGGCGTGGGCGGCTTCATGTCCCATGTCCAACATGGAATCGCGCATCCATTGATCGCGGAGATACTGCGCCTGAAAGCGGCTCCAGCGTGGAACGCCATCCCGACCGGCGCCGCCATCCTTTACCGGGAAGGAATCCGTCGAGCAGCCCCGCAAAACCAGTTCATCAAACGTATCCACCCGGGTGTCCGGAAAGAGGCGCTCCTTGAGTTTCGGCGGGCCATAGACGCTTTGGAACTTCAGGCGGAAGGAATGCTTGGGCGTGAAGGTATGGTCGCGACTGGAAAAACCATGGGTGCGAATCCCCGCTCCCAACTGGAATCCCTTGCCTCCGTCTGGTTCGATCCATTCCACGGAACAGGGCTTCACATCTTTCGGCCCGCTACGGATGGAATTGTAGTAGATGCCCCCGTCGGCAGCAAACAGATCGTCCATGTTCATGGAGACACTGATGGTGGGAAGAGACAGGAGAGCCTCGCGGAAGCCATATCCGGGCAGAGCCGAATCCACGACTTCCCGGTCCACGCCATAGTCTGCGGGAAAATCGTTGAGCCAGGTGGGTGTCAATCCCTCCGGAAGATCCGGTTGATTGGCCACATCGTCGATGAAGATATACGTCTGGGCATCACAATTGGTGGGGATATTCTGAGACTTTTGAGCCATGGCGCGAAGATTCGTTGTGGTCTCAATGCGGATCGGTCCGGAATAGACTTGCGACAGGGGATTGTCTGGGCCTGGTTCCGTCCCGTCCAGCGTATAGAGGATTTCGGCGCCTTCAGTGGACGTGCCGATGGCCACCTCAAAGGGGGCATCATAAAAGCCGCGCCGGACCGTAAAGGTGGTGTCCGCAACGGCGCCGAGGAAGCCGCCCTGATTGGTCTGTCCCGGAGTGGGGGGGGACAGGTACATGGCCGGTGTGGACCGGCTGGCGGACAGCATGGGGGCCAAAAGGAAATCGTCGCTCGCAATCGAGTCATTCAACCCCTGGATGGCCAGCGTATTGACGCCGGCGCGCAACGCGCCCAGCCCCGATGTCAGATCAATCCTTTCTGCCTGTACGGCTAGAAAGCGATCCCGATCTGTCGTCGCAAGTGATGTCGCGTCCAGTACGATCGGGGCATTGCGCGCCGCCACCTGGGTTCCGTTGATCCAGGCGACGAACCCATCGTCGTAAAATATGGAAAGGGTCAATTGATCAAACTGGGTTGGATCGTCGATTTCAAAGGCCATGCGCGCGAAAACGGAACTGCTGTTATTTTTCATAGCCGTGCCCATATCGGTCCCGATCAGTGAACCGAAGCCACTGAGCGCCAAAGGAGACGCGCCTTGGTATAAGGCCTGGACCTGTTCTTCGGTCAGCGCAGAACTGAAGACAGCCACCTCGTCGATGACTCCCCTGAAAAAGTCATCGACGGCGTCGCGGGAGTACCCGATATTGATATATTCCTGCCCGGTGAAATCAGAATACTCCTTAAGGCCTTGGGCCACCAGCTGGCCATCCACATAAAGACGCTGTCCTCCAACAGCGCCACCGAAGGTATGGACCACATGATGCCACTGACCATCGGCATAGTTTTGGCCGGAGGTGGCGATCACCTCTTCCTGCCAGACTCGAGATTTCAGTTGTCCGTTGCTCAAATAAATATGGCGGTCATGGGAAGCGCCCAGATCCGAAATAACCGCCGAATAAATGCCACAATTATCCGCCGCCGCCTTGAACCACAACGAGAGGGCATAGTCCGTTTCAGACACATCAATCGCGACGCTGACATACTGAGTGGAACCATTGAAACTCAACGCCTGTGGTGAATCAACGGCCAGCGGGGATTCGTTCACAAAGACCGGCCCCCGGATGGCGCCGGTGTGATCATTGCCCGACGCGTCCTGGGCGTCTCCGTCGAAGGGCCAATACCCCAGAGGCGAGGGAGCCAATCCACCAGTCGGAGCGCTGACATCGTACCCCAATCCCAAGAACCCTTCCGTCCAACCCGCTGTCGGGGAGTCATCAAAAGTCGCGTCGCCCCCCCGCCAGCCTTCCGGCGTTGTGTCATCCATCGGGACCCGATACCGAGCGGGGGCATGGGCGGCCACGAGGCGCCCCGAAGAATCATCCAATCCCACCCCAAAGGAATAACCGTCAATTTGCTTCGGATAAGACGGTGAAAACGCGCTGACCGGCTCAGGATTCCCTGGAGCGTATAAGCCCAGGAATTCTCCATCGCCGTTTAATGCGAAATTCGTATGCAGGACCGTTCCGGTCCGGTCTTTGCCGGATGCGAAGAGAACCAGGAAAGACTGAGCCGGTATCTGGACGGATGGAAAAAGCCATTTACCCGGTGAAGTGGCGTCGTCGGTCAAACTCCATCCGGCCAGATCTTGACTCTCGCCGGACACATTGGCCAGTTCGATCCAGTCCGGTGTGTCGCCGTCTTCGTCAAGGAGCGTGCGATTCCCCGCAGCCATAAACTCATTGATGATGATTTG
>JADFCT010000126.1 GCA_017161665.1 Candidatus Sumerlaeota bacterium | reverse complement strand
CTTCAAATTGGACCGGAATGGTTTTCAACAGGCGGAGGAGGTAGCCGATAATGGGACGCCGGAAAAAACTTTCGTGGATCAGAAAACGGATGGGGCGCTTTTGTGTGGCCATCAGGAGCATGAGATCAATGTAAGAGACATGGTTGCACACCAGCAAGGCGCCACCGGTGGACGGCAGGTTCTCAGCGCCCACGGTTTGGAGCCGGTAGGATACCCGGGCAACCAACATGCCTAGGAATCGAATGGGCCACCCCAGCCAAGCCTCGGCGTCTACAGCCCCCCTTACGTCATGATAACGACGAGATCGAAAAGAAAACATAGGATCGGTCTTCCCATATTATAGGATGGGAGGTATGCTACGGTTGATTGCATATGCCGTCAACGTGAATACGAGGCCATAAAAGGATTGCGCCGACCGACATGTCTTTTCCACAATCCCCCCACGAATTGAGCGGAGTGGGGAAGTCACTGCTGCAGGAGTGGGGGACACTCGATCATCGGGTGAGCTGGAAATGAATGGTCCGAAAAAAATCACGTGGTTTCGGTGGGCGCTGAGTAGCCTGATCGTCTGTTTTTGGGGCGTTATGATGGGGCTTTTGCTGGTCAATGATGTCTTCAGCCGTCGCAATCTGGGCGTTGAAGGTTTTGTGGCGCCTGACAAATGGCTGAAAGAATGGGAAGATATCGACGAGTGGATGAACTTTCAATATAAAGGCGAGCTCCTGGGAGTCGTTCACACCCAAATTATCAAGGACTCGGAATACAGTTTCATGGCTGGCAGTGATGCGAGACTACGGCTGCCCATTGGCCCCATCCGCCCTTTGCTCCGGGCGAATTCGACCATGGTGCTGGATCAATTGCTGACCTTTCAGGACGCCCGGTTGGATTTAGAGATTTTCAATCAGAAAATCCAAGTGGACGCCATGATGACAACGGACGCTTTTTTTTATCGCGTTCTTCAGAGCGGTCGCCCCACAGCCGCGGGACGTCTGGTGCTGGCGATGCCGCCGTCTCTTTATCAGATGGCCCAATCGCTGACGATCAAAGAGGGATTTACTGAGATCGGGAAAAACTATGCGGTCCCTGTTTTCGATCCGCTTTGGAATTTCGGTGGGGGGGTGGCCATGGTTTCTGTTGTCCGAAAAGAGACAATTCCTTGGGGACCGGATCGGGAACCGATTGAGGTCTATGTCCTCATCACATCGTATGGCTCGCTCAAGTCAACGAGTTGGGTTGATATGGAGGGGCGCGCCATTCGTCAGGAAATCGGTCGCAATTTTGTTTTTGAGCGGACGACGCGCGAAGAGGCTTTGACCCGGTTTCCAGACATGGAACGGGAACTTACCGTTCCGGAACTGGATCGTTCCGCGATCCGGCAGGAAGCCGAGCGTTATCGCAATCGACCAGCGAATACCGGGGCGCTCAATCTGTTGATCAGTGGATTGGAAGGCGCCATTAATTCCGGAGCGGGATTATAGCCCCGCCATCTGGCTTGGGTCGGAGACATTTGGAACAGGATGCCCTATACTATGAATGCAATGTATTGGATGGGGCTTTATTCGGTCTTTTGGACGGAAAAGGAAGAAGGGAAAGGGTTTGAGATACACGCGCGTTTGCATTGAATCCTATGCATATGAATTGCCCGACCATGTCGTCACTTCAACGGTGATTGAAGAGCGCTTGGCGCCGCTATATCAACGGTTGAATCTCCCGGAGGGGCGGCTGGAACTGATGACGGGGATCCGGGAACGCCGCTTCTGGGCTCCCGGAGCCAAGCCGAGCCAAGTCAGCACACGGGCCGCCGAAAAAGCCCTGGCGCAATCGGTGATTCCTCGCGAGGAAATCGGTTGCCTTATTCATGCCTCTGTTTGCCGGGACTTTCTGGAGCCGGCCACATCCACGGTGGTTCATCACAATTTAAATCTGTCGCCCGAAGCGATCAATTTTGACATTTCCAATGCCTGCCTGGGGATGATGAACGGCGTGATGGATATTGCCAATCGGATCGAACTGGGTCAGATTCGGGCTGGTATGGTTGTGGCAGGGGAAAACGGCGGCCCACTGGTGGAGGCGACAATTCGGATGTTAAATGAAGACCCGGCCATTACGCGTCGTTCCTCCAAGGACTCGTTCGCCTCGCTGACCATCGGCTCTGGCGCTGCGGCGATCATCGTCGCGCATTGTGATTTGGCTCCACACGGTCACCGCTTGGCCGGCGTCGTGGCGCGGGCGGATACCTCCGGCAATGACCTGTGTCGCGGAGACACGGATATGGGAATGGGCGAGGGGAGTCAGCCCCTGATGCGTACCGGTTCCGAGGAATTGATGCGACAGGGATGCGCCCTGGCCGGTCGGACTTTTGAGACGGCTTTGGCGGAATTGAATTGGACGCGGGAGGATATCGATCGTTTTTTTACCCATCAGGTCGGAACCGCCCATTCACGCCTCCTGTTTGAAATGATTGGCGCGGATCGTAAAAAAGATTTTTCAACTTTCGAGTTTTTGGGCAATATGGGAACCGTATCCTGGCCCATCACAATGGCCATCGGCGTCGAAGATGGCTTGGTGGCGCGGGGCGACAAGGTGATGGCAATGGGAATTGGCAGTGGAATCAATTGTCTGATTGCCGGAATCGAATGGTAGATGCTGAGTCTTTCGCGCATATTGAAGGGGATATACAGGACAGCCGATTTATGACGATCCCGACAGAACGATTTAAAGACGAATATCCTTTTCAGTCCTATTTTCTCGATCTGGACGGGGTGAATTATCATTTTCTGGATGAGGGGGAGGGATCTCCCATCCTCATGCTTCACGGCAATCCCACCTGGTCATTCTATTATCGGAAACTTGTCCTCGGACTCCGCGACGCCTACCGGTGTATTGTTCCCGATCATATCGGTTGTGGTCTGTCGGACAAGCCCCAGGACTATCCTTACACGCTGGAACAACATATCAGCAATGTCCGGCGCTTGGTGGAAACACTGCGCCTGACCAATCTCACGCTGGTCGTTCACGATTGGGGCGGACCGATTGGTATGGGGCTGGCCTTACATTGTCCGGAACGCATCAAGCGCTTCGTGATTTTCAACACCTCCGCTTTCCTGTCCCATTTGATTCCGTTTCGCATCAGTATCTGCCGGATCCCGGGTTTGGGCGCCTTGGCCATTCGTGGCTGCAATGCCTTTGCGGGCGCGGCGGTTCACATGGCCTGCGCGGACAAAAAGCGTATGACGCCAGCGGTCAAGGCCGGGTATCTCGCCCCCTATAACAATTGGGCCAATCGCATCGCCACCCACCGTTTTGTTCAGGATATTCCCATGAGTTCCGATCACCCCACCTACCCGCTCATGCGATCAATCGATGCCGGAGTGGATCGCTTTCGAGACCATCCAATGATGGTTTGTTGGGGGGGACGGGATTTTTGTTTCAATGACCATTTTTACGAACTCTGGGAAGGCCGGTTTCCCAAGGCCGACTTTCACTATTTCGAGGACGCCGGTCATTACGTGGTGGAAGATGCGCATGAGAACATTTTGCCGTTGATTCGCCGATTCATGCAGAATGAATCCGGTCGGCCGTGACCGCTGTCTTACCCGATTTTTTGGATGAAATGGATTGCCACTGAAGGACGTTGGCTATATTCTTCGAATGAAGTCTTTCAGTTTGATGGATTTGGGCATTTTCCCAATGAGGCGCATTGTCATGGTGGAGTCCCAATCGAACAGACCGGCTGATTCCAATTCCTACCTGGCCGATTCGATGTACTATACCTCCATGGCTCACTTTTACCGTGGCGAATTGGGACGGATCATGACGTGGCGTAAGCGGTTGGATGCCACAACAAACTGGGCCATCGCCGCCGCCACCGGTTTAATCACATTTAGTTTGGGGCGGCCGGAGGTGACCCATTTGGTCTTCATCTTTGGCAACCTCATCGTTTTTCTGTTACTGTGCATTGAGGCCCGCCGGTACCGTTATTATGACGCCTTTCGGGGGCGGGTCCGTATGTTGGAGGCTCATTTCCTGGTCCCTGTGGTGACCCGCAACACCAAATTGCTCCAAGGCGACTGGCGAAATCTTTTGGTTCAGGATCTGGTCTTGCCCTCCTATAAGATCAATCGGCGTGAGGCGATCAGCCGGCGAATGGTCCGCAGTTATATCTGGATGTTCTTGATGATTCTATGCGCCTGGGCTTTGAAAATATATATTCACTACGGTCCGACGGAAAACGTGACAGAATTCCTGCTGGCCGCTCAGGTGAACCAGCCGCTGTGGCCGCCCCTTTTCTGGGGGATGGTCGCCGCTTTCTACAGCGTGCTTTTGTATTTCGTGATCTATGAACTGGCCGTCAAGGAATCTTCCAGTGAATTCAAGCGGCATGATCTGCGCCGGTGGAAATTGTGAACGTGGTCGAGTCAAGGAGAAGGAGTCGCCATCCATGGAATTGAAACAGCGAGTCGCTTTGATAACCGGTTCAGCGATCCGTGTGGGGCGGGCCATTGCTCTGGAACTAGCTCAAGGTGGAGCCAACATTGTTGTTCATTATTATCACCATGCCGAAAAGGCTGAACGAACAGTCGACGAACTGCTCGCTCTGGGGGTAAAGGCGCAGGCGATTCAGGCCCATGTGGCGCGAGCGAATGAAGTGGAGGCGCTCTTCCGTCAAGCGGAGGAAAGCTTGGGGCCGGTGGATATTCTGGTCAACAATGCGGCCATTTTTGAACGCGCCCCATTTCCCGAGCTCAGCGAATCGGACTGGGATGAACACATGGATATAAATCTCAAGGGTGTCTTTTTGTGTTGTCGCGCAGCGGCGCGCCGAATGATCCAGCGAGGTCGGGGGAAAATCATCAACATCGCGGATGTTTTTGGTTCTCACCCTTGGCCCGCATACCTGCCCTATTGCGTCTCCAAGGCCGGTGTGATCACATTGACGCAAACCTTGGCGTTGGCGTTGGCGAAAACGAACATCCAAGTCAATGCTGTTGGCCCTGGCGCGATTTTGTTGCCGGAGGACTATTCGCCAGCGATGCGTCAAGAGGTAATTGATCGCGTGCCGGCGGGCCGACTCGGGGCGCCCGACGATATCGCCCGTACCGTCCGATTCTTGATCGAGGGCCCCGACTATATAACCGGCGCCCTGGTCCCGGTTGACGGCGGCGCGTCTTTGACTTAAACTGACTAGAGAAAGGCATCGTGCGCTGGCACGAATCGGTTCTTCAAAACGGGGCGCTGTTCTTAAATGCTTGACCCGGCCCGCCCGAATACGTTCCCATAAGCCGTATTAACGTGCCGATGACGCCTGCTTTCAGAGAATCGGGTAGCGAAGGTCCGCATCTGAAATGTGAGAATATGGTTAGAAATTTTGAAAATGCTTCATTTGATCATTTATTGATACAACCATAATGGCATATTGATCATCCGGAACAGTTACGCTGGGAACCAATGACCAAGCAAAAAAAAAATCCGATAATGGAGAGCGCGACCACCGCACAGCGGTTTGAGGCGAAATATCCGATTACCGAGGTGCAGGCGCGAGCGATTCTTGACTATATGGCCCCCTACGTGGAAACGGATCCCTACGTCTCATGGGGAGAGCCATATGTCATCAACAGTATGTATCTGGACAATCCGGAATTACGTTTATATTGGAGTTCTGTTCTTGGAGAAAAGAACCGGGTCAAGTTGCGCATCCGGGCTTATACGGAGAATCCGGAAGACCTGGTGATCTTTGAGATCAAACGCCGGGTGGATCGAATTATCCTCAAAGAGCGCACGCTGATCCACCGTGAGTATGTGGGAGATATTTTGCGTGGCGGTCCGGTTCCTGAGTCCGCATACGTGAAACCTACCGCGAAAGAAAAGAATGCGCTTTATAATTTCCGCTATATTATGGAATCCCTGAATGCGACGCCCCGCGCCATGGTTCGTTATACACGCGAGGCGTATATGAGTAATTTGGAAGAGCCGGTCCGGATCACATTTGATCGGGAATTGAGTACGATGCCTTGTCCCGAATACACGCCGGATTGTTGGATATACGGTCCCCATTGGCGGCATATGCAGAATATGCCCGTGGTTTTGGAAATCAAATTTACAAATATCTATCCGTTCTGGGTCAAGCGACTCATCCAGCGCTTTAATCTGCTGCGGGACTCGTTCGCCAAGTATGTTTCATGCCTGGACGTGCTCAAGCGCGAAGGGGTGCCGGTCTCTTGGTCGGCCGATCACAACGAAGATATGCTGTGGAGTCGTGGCCTATGAATATTTTGGAACAAATGGTGTCCGGGGGGGGGATTGCGTCCAACGCGACCACTCTGGCGAATGAATTATCCGCATTATTATTGGCCTTTATTTTGGGGCAGGTGGTCGCTTGGGTTTATGTCTATACCCATCAGGGCTTGTCGTATTCCCGCGCTTTTGTCCAATCGATCATTCTGCTGACCATCATTATCTGTCTGGCGATGATGGTAATTGGTTCACAGATTGTGATCGCTTTCGGTCTCATCGGCGCCTTGTCGGTCATCCGTTTCCGCAATATTTTGAAGGATACCCGAGACACGGCGTTCATTTTCTTTTCGCTCATTATTGGAATGGCCTCGGGAACCGGCGCTTTCCAACTGGCTTTTCTTGGGGTCTTTTTCTTCACTTGCGTATTACTGTATTTGCACTGGACGCAATTTGGCAGCCGAAACACCAGTGATGGTTTCCTTCGTTTCAATATCGCAGCCGGTGAAATGATTCAGGAAAAGATTATGAAATTGCTGCGGCGTCATTGCCGCCGAACGCAGCTGGTATCCCAACGGTTTCAAGAAGACGGTTCGGGAGAGATCGCCTTTCGTCTGGCTATGCGCGATCCAAACCGCAGCGATGCCATGATCGAAGAAATGCAGGATATTTCTGGCCTCTCCAATGTCACATTCGTCCTCCATGAAGACCAGTCCGAGGTATAATACCCCTTATGAGCCAGACTCCAGCCAAGATTCGCACGCCCCTTACGCGCGTGATACGTGAACTCGTTCGGCGATTCGCTCCTCTTCTTTTCTGGGCCGGCGCCGGTGTGTTGCTCTTGATTGTCAGCCAATTCAGATCACTGGAAGTCAATGCCGCCGCGATTGTTCAAACACGCCGTGTTGCCGTGACCAGCATGATCGAAGGCGTCATTCGTGAAATTACGGTTGACGAGCATGAACGGGTCAAGGCCGGTCAGGCTTTGGTTTATATGGACGATACCATGGTTCAAGCTCAAATCAAGGCCGCAGAGGCGGGGATCGCGCAACTGAAATCCGAGTTGGATGCCGCACGGCTGGAATTGCAGCGGGATAATCGAACGGACTTACGACGGTTCATGTCGGATGAGGAAGACGCCGAACTGGATGTCCTGGACCGCATAACCGATCTCGAAGCCGACAAGGCTTCGCTGGCAGCGTTGGATCGTCTGGCGAGTGATTATGCGCGCCTGGCCGCTCGAAACGTCATCGCCACTCAAACAGCCGAAATGGCTGCCATTGAACGCGACGCCATGAAAAAGAAAATTGAAGAAGGCGCCAAGGCTCTCGAATATGCCCGTGAACGCTTAGTCGAGGTCAAAAAAAGACGGTTGGATTTCGAAACGCATTTGGCGAGTGTCGATATTGACAATTCGCCCCTCCTTTCCCCATTGCGAGATGAAATCCGTGTGGGAGAAGCCGAACTGGCAGAACTCAGGACCGAAGCCGAACATCATGTGCTTCGGGCGCCGATGGACGGTCAAATCGTGTCGTTTGACTATAAATATATCGCCGGGCAGACGGTGAATTATGCCGCCGGGCAGACCGTGATCGAAGGGGATATTCTCATGGAAGTCGTCGACCCCAAGGTCACGTTGATCAATGTCTGGATTCCCGAATCGATTTTAGACGATGGGATAACGACGGGAACCGAAGTGACCTTGACATCACGGCGCCCTCCCAAGCGAAGCGCTCAGGGAACCATAATCGAATTGGCGCCTCGCATTCAGGAGTTCCCATTGCGCCTGACTCCCTATCCTCAAAAGGGACAATATGGTCAAAAGGCGATTGTCGGCGGCGTGCCTTCAGATGCATTCTTGCCTGGCGAGTTGCTGGATGCGCATTTTTCGAAGTGACGTATCAACGGCCAATACCGGTCAATCCCCCCCTACACATCAGGCAACCGGACACATCAGTTGCACAAACATTTTGAAGATGTCTGAATCGAATTGGCGATGCATCTCTTCCCGCATCACGCGCAGAGCCTGATAGGAATGCATGGCGTCTTTATACGAACGTTTCGTCGTTAAAGCGTCGAAGGCGTCTGCCACGGAACAAATTCGAGAATACACGTGAATTTCATCATTCATCAGACCCAATGGATACCCCTGCCCATCCATCTTTTCATGATGCTGTCCCACAATAATGGCAATTTCTGGCGTCATGCCGTGATTGGATCTCAGAATTGCGCAGCCGTGGTCGGGATGGCGGCGAATCTCTTCCCATTCCTCCTCGTTTAGCCGCCCTTTCTTGTTGATGATTTCGCTGGGAACTTTGCACTTGCCGATGTCATGGAGGAAAAAGCCGGCAGCAACCTGATGCAGGTCGTGAGATTGGCCGTTGCCCAGGTAGCGCAGCGCAACAGCGGTGGCATAGATTCCGACATTGACCGAATGGGTGTAGGTATAATAGTCATGGTGAGTCAATTGGAGCATATGGCGCATGGAGATAGGCTCCGATATGGTAAAATCAACCATTTGCGCGATGTTTTCTTTATGCTGCCGGATGTTTTCGGCGGAAGGTTTCTCAAGAAGGTCGATTGTCTGCATCGAAGTCAGATCCCGCATCACCGCGCATTTGTTCTCGGTGGGGACGGTCGCATCATTAAGGACCTCTTGCACATGATGCTTTTTATAGCGGAGTAATGCCCGACGCTGATCGGCGCGAACAAAAAAAACACGGTTGCAGCGGGGGGAACGGATTGAAGTCAACAGGCGTTTGGAAATCTCACGGCCTTCGGGCAAGATGTGATCCAACCCGCGCTTGGAGGCGTTGGATGCGTACAGGTCAAATGCCAGCGGTTCGTCGGCCGAAAGAATGAACCGATCGACAGGGTGGAACAGCCGCGTGTCGGGCGCATCTTCTCCCACGACTCGCTTATGCACATAGGTAAAGGGAAACGTGTTTTTCATCACATATCGTTCAATGTTTGCGTATGATCACAACAAAAGGGTGGCCCGAAGCGACTCAAACATGGTTATGAGCGAACGAACAAATCAGCCGTTGAGATACTTTAACAATTCCTGTCGTATGGGACGCAAGGAAAATATCGATTTTCACCAGGCAAGCGAGGCCTTTCCTTTGGATTCTCCGGCTACCCTTTGAGTTGCTTGTCCGAAATTTTGAATCAGGCCTGGAGGTGTCATGGGTATCTTGCCCATGGATTTGTCCCGGGCAGGCCGCCGGCGCCGGCGCCTCGATTGCTGGCACTCTAACCCAGGGCTCCGCTCCCTATC